>NZ_JBIUCZ010000027.1:0-47734 GCF_047975845.1 Sphingomonas mangrovi
CACACCGTTCCGCATACGAGAGCTGTCGGTACCTGGTTCCCATCGCAACACCTCAACCTGGTGTTGCACTTCGTTTGTGAACTCGGGGCATCCATTCGCGCTCGGTTTGAGCCTCCAGCGTAGCGCCAATGGATCCTGACTTTCGTCAGGATGACGAGGATTGGTGCTGCCCACGCCTTCTGCGACCTCCTACGACATCCTCGCAGCTACGCGGACACCAGCCGCCCGCGACCCGAACTACTCGTCCGCGTCTTCGCGCTTGCGCGTGCAGGCGGCGTGGCAGCCGCCCTGGCACTGCTTGTCCGGCCCCGGCCGGTTGTCGCCGATCGGGATCGCGATCCGGCCGCCGTGGCAGGTCTCGACCACCAGCACCCGCGTGCCAACCGCGCCGGCCGGCACCGCGAGCATCAGCGCGCCCGCGGCCGACAGGCTCGTGCAGGCGAGGCGGGTGAGAGGGTGGGCGCCGGTCAGCATCGTGCCATCGTCATGCCGGCCGCCGTTCGTCGCCACGTTGACGTTGCGCAAACACGGGTTTGGGCTGGATCAAAGCTGGCGCCCCGCACCGGGCCTAACCCGCGCTCACCCAATTTGAAGGAGACGGGGGATGAACATGACGATGAAGGGCGCGATCCTCGCCGCTCTTGCAGCCGGTGTGGTGGCCACGCCCGCAGCAGCCCAGGACGCAGACCGCGTGGGGGTTGCGGCCGGTGACGTTCTGGTCCGCCTGCGCGGCATCGTCGTGGCACCGAACGAGGAATCGGGCAGCGTGCTGCCGGCATTCCCCGGCGAAGGCGTCAGCGTCAACAACAGCTTCATGCCGGAAGTCGACGTCACCTACATGGCGACCGACAACATCGGCTTCGAACTGATCGCGTCGACCACCAAGCACAAGGCGTCGGGCAAGACCGGCACGACCGGCTCGCTCGGCAAGCTCGCCAGCACCTGGGTGCTGCCGCCGACGCTGACCGCGCAGTACCACCTCAACCCGACCGGCGCGGTGCGTCCGTACGTCGGTGCGGGCGTGAACTACACGATCTTCTGGAACGAGAAGGCGTCGAACTCGCTCGAGGCCGCGGTCGGCGAGACCCGCGTCAAGATGGACGACAGCTTCGGCTGGGCCGCGCAGGTGGGCGTCGATGTCGACATCACGCCGAAGGTCTTCCTGAACCTCGACGTCAAGTACATCGACATCGACACGACCGCGAAGCTCTACACCACCGCCGCCGGCCGTCAGACGGTCGACATCAGCCTCGATCCGCTGGTGTTCGGCGTGGGCCTGGGCATGCGCTTCTAAGCCTCTCCGCAGGAGCGTGAGGGGCCCCGCTCCTCCGCCTCAACCGACTGTTTCGCACAGGACGGAGAGGTGGAGGGGCGGGGCTTTTCGCGTGCATGGGCGGTTTGCGTCGCGCCATGCATCGAGGTCCCCAGGAAGGGCGTTGAGGTTGCCCGCGGTGCTTCGATACGGGTCTTCGTCAGGCTCAGCCCCTACTCAGCACGAACGGTTTCGCTTGGCGGCTTCCTTCTCCAGAGTGGCGCGCCTCGGCGGAAATCACCGTGGTCGGTCGGAGGGGTGCCGCAAGCGTCCTTCTCCCTTCGACGCCGTTTCGCTGGAACCTCCGCGGACGGACGTGGTTTCGGAGGACCTGCCCTCGTCAGGGCAGGCACTCCCACGCGCGCTTCGACCGGCAAGGGTCGGCAACAAAAGGACAGCTATGGCCGCTCCGACGATCCTGGTCGTGGAAGATGACCCGCAACTGCGAACCTTGATCGCACGCGCGCTTCAGGGGAACGGCTTCGTCGTCCGAACCGCCTCCGGCGCCGCGGAAATGTGGGGCTTCCTGGATGCCGACATCGTCGACCTCGTCGTCCTCGACATCATGCTACCGGGACCCAACGGCATCGACCTGTGCCGAGAAATCCGCCGCAAGCGCGACACGCCGATCATCTTCGCCAGCGCCAAGGGGAGCGAGACGGACCGGATCGTCGGGCTCGAACTCGGCGCGGACGACTATCTGCCCAAGCCGTTCAGCACCGAGGAACTGGTCGCGCGCGTCCGGGCGGTACTCCGCCGCACGGCACCGACGGACCAGGGTGCCGGGCGCAGCGCGGAAGCCATCCGGTTCGACGGCTGGACGGTCGATCTGCCCCGGCGCGAATTGCGCTCCGCGCGCGGCGCGATCGTCGACCTGACCGGGGCGGAGTTCGACCTGCTGGTGACGCTGCTCGAGCATCCGCAGCGCATCGTCGCCCGCGAGCGCCTCCTGGAGCTTACCCGCTCCCGCAACGAGGAGACGTCCGATCGCAGCATCGACGTGCTGGTCAGCCGCATCCGGCGCAAGCTGAGCACCAGCGACAAGCCCGCGCCGATCCTCACCATCCGGGGCGTGGGCTACATGCTGAACGTCCCCGTCGAGCGCGGGTGACGGGGCAGGGCGAGCCGTTTCCGCGACGCCTGCTGCGTAGCAACATTTCTCTACATTCGCGCCGCACGGCAGCAAAAACGGCCGTGTAGCGAATGCCTGTCCCATCCCGGGTGCAGGAGAGCGGTATGCCGGAATTCAACTTCGATCTGAACTGGTACGAACTGAGGGGCGCGCTCCTCACCCTGGGCGTCCTGATCGTGTTCGCGGCGTTCGAAGGCTGGCGGTCGCGTTGACGCCGCCGCCTCGCGGCAGCGTGCCCGGCCGGCGATCGGCCGGGCGGATCGCTCAGGCGTCCTCGTCGCGCCCGGGACGATCCTCGTCCTCCTCGATCAGCACGCGCATCGCCGCACCGTCGAGATCCTCGAACTGGCCGGACTTCACCGACCAGAAGAAGGCGGCGAGTCCCGCCAGGCCGAGCAGCAGCGCGATCGGGATGAGGACGGCTAGCCCGTTCATCGCGCCGCGCTCCGCAGCCGCAGCGCGTTCGCGACCACGATCAGCGACGATCCCGACATCGCCAGCGCCGCGATCAGCGGGGTGACGTAGCCCGCGATGGCGAGCGGCACCGCCAGCACGTTGTAGCCGATCGCCAGCGCGAAATTCTGGCGCACCACCCGCATCGTGCGGTGCGCGGCGGCGATCGCCACCGGCACCGGCATCAGCCGGTCGCCCAGGAACAGCAGGTCCGCCGCGGTCTGGCCGACGTCGCTGGCGGACGAAGGCGCGATCGAAACGTGCGCGGCCTTGAGCGCCGGGCCGTCGTTGAGGCCGTCGCCGACCATCAGCACGCGGCGACCGGAGGACTCCAGCCGCTCGATCGCAGCGAACTTGTCGGCCGGCGACAGTTCGGCCGTGGTGTCGACCGCCAGCTGGCGACCGACCGCCTCGACGGCCTGGGCGCGGTCGCCGGAGAGGATGGCGGGGGCCATGCCCTGCGCGCGCAGCCGGGCGACCGCCGCCTCGGCATCGGGACGCAGCGCATCCTCGAAGTGCAGCAGCCGCAGCGGGCCCTCGCCGAGGGCGAAGCCGGTGCTGAGCGCCGTGCCGTCGTGAGCCTGCTCGGTTGCCATCCAGTCAGGGCGACCGAGTCGTGCACGCACGCCATCGACGGTGCCTTGGATGCCGAGCCCCGGCTGCTCCGCCATGTCGGCGAGCGTCGCGGCCTGGACGCCTTCCGCCTCCAGCGCGGCGGCCAGCGCGCGCGACAGCGGGTGGCGGCTGGCGCGCGCCAGGGCGAGCGCGACGGGCCGCTCACCCTCGGTCAGCGGCAGCGTGCCGACCGGGGTCGGGCGGCCGAGCGTGAGCGTGCCGGTCTTGTCGAACAGTGCGACGTCGGCTTCGGCGAGCCGTTCGAGCGCCGAACCGTCCTTGATCAGCACGCCCGCCCGCATCAGCGCGCCCGAGGCGACGACCTGCGCGACCGGAACGGCGAGGCCGAGCGCGCAGGGGCAGGTGATGATCAGCACCGCCACCGCGATCAGCGTCGCGTAATGGGCGCCCGCGCCCGCCAGCATCCAGCCGAGGAAGCTGAGCGCCGCCAGGCTGTGCACCGCGGGGGCATAGAGCCGCGAGGCACGGTCGGCGATGCGGACGTAGCGCGACTTGGTGCCGCCCGCGGCCTCCATCAGCCGGGCGATGTCGGCGATGGCGGTCTTCTCGCCCGCCGCGGTGATCTTGACGGTCAGCGGTCCGTCCATGTTGATCGTGCCGGCGAGCACCCGGCTGCCGGGTGCGACCGCCTCGGGCACGCTCTCGCCGGTGATGAGCGATCGGTCGATGCTGCTGCTCCCCGTTTCGACCACCCCGTCGGCGGCGAGGCGGTCGCCGGCCGCGACCAGCATCCGCATGTTGGGGGCGAGTTCGTCGGCGGCGCGCCAGTGCGGCACGCCCTGCTTGTCGAGCACCTGCGCACCCTGCGCGGTCTGGCGCAGCAGCGCGCCGGCGCTGTCCTGCGCCCGCGCGCGCATCACGCTGTCCAGGAAGCGCCCGGCCAGCAGGAAGAACAGCAGCATCACCGCGCCGTCGAAATAGGCGTCGTGGCCGCCGGTGGCGGTCTCGTAGAGGCTGAGCGCGCAGGCCAGGGTGACGCCGATCGAGATCGGCACGTCCATGTTGGTGCGGCCGTGGCGCAGCGCACCCCAGGCGCTGCGGAAGAAGGGGCGGCCGGCGTAGGCCACCGCCGGCAGCGCGATCAGCGCCGACAGCCAGTGGAACATCTGCCGCGTCGCGCCCTCGGCACCCGACCAGACCGACACCGACAGCAGCATCACGTTCATCGCCGCGAAGCCGGCGACGGCGAGTGCCTTGACCAGCTCGCGGCTCTCGCGGCTGGCGGTGCCGTCGTTGTCGCCCAGGAACGGCTCGGCGGGAAAGCCGATGCGGACGATCGCGTCGCGCACCGCGCCGGTGTCGACCTCCGGCAGGTGCGTCACGCGCACGCGCTTGGCGGTGAAGTTGACCCGCGCGTCGATCACGCCCGGCGTCGCCGCCAGCCCCCCTTCGAGCTTTGCGATGCACCCGGCGCAATGCAGCGTCGGCACGCTGAACTGGCTGGTGGCGCAGCGGTCGCCGTCGGTGAGGGGGGCGGGGGCGTTCATGCAGGGACCTGATCGTCGAAGCGCGCGGTGTCGCGGCCCTCGCGCACGTCGATGCGCAGCAGCCAGCGGCCTTCGGGCAGCGGCTGCTGCGAGGCGAAGGCGCCGCCGCCGACCGCGACGAAGTGCAGCCGCCGCTCGGGCTCGCGGCCGAGCGGATGGGTCGCGACCGCCTCGATCGCCGCGCCGTAGAGCGGGCCGGTCGGCGACGCGGTGACGATGCGGACGATGCGGCTGTCGTCGACGGTCACGTCGAGCTTCCAGCCGAGCGCCTCCTGCGACCGCGCCTTGGCAAGCCAGCCGTTGAACTTCTGGCTCGCGACATAGCTGTTGTCGACGACGGTGCCGCCAAACGTGCCGACGGCGAAGCGTGCCATCACCAGGTTCACCGCGATGATCGTGCCGAACATGGCGACCATGATGGCGAGCATGTGCCAGCCGGTGAAGCGGCGCGGGCGGGCGGGGCGGGGGGCGGTCATTGTCCGGTCTCCGGGCGTTCGAAGAAGTTGGCGTCGGCGTCCTGGCCGCCCTCGTCGTCCAGCGCGCGGACGGTGAAGGACACGTCCTGGCGGGCCGGACCCTTGGCGGGGGCGGCGACGAACACGCGGGTGCGCGCGACCTGATCGGCGGGGACGCTCAGGCGCAGGGTCGAGCCCGCCGTCTCGCGCTTGCCGCCGTCGTTCCACATCGCCACGCCGGACAGCCCCGCGACACCGATCTCCACCTCGCGCGGGCGGTTCTCCATGTTGCGGACCTTGATGGTGTAGGTGTTGCGGATGCTGCCGTCCGACAGCCGCACGTAGAGCGGGTTGCGCGTCTGGCTGACCGACAGGTCGATGCGTGTGCGGGTACCCAGCGCGAACAACATGCCCATGCCGATCCCGGCCCACACCAGCGTGTAGAGGATCGTGCGCAGCCGCAGCAGCCGGCGGAACGGGTGCATCGGCTCGCCGCCTTCGCCGGCGATCACCTCGTCGGCGATGGTGCTGTAGCCGATCAGCCGCGTCGGGCGGCCGATCTTGGTCATGATGTCGTCGCAGGCGTCGATGCACAGCCCGCAGGTGATGCAGCCGATCTGGCTGCCGTTGCGGATGTCGATGCCGGTCGGGCACACCGCGACGCAGGCGTTGCAGTCGATGCAGTCGCCGATCCGCGGCGTCTTCTGCGGGTCGGCCGCCATCGCCACCAGCGACGGGACGCCGACCTGCGGCTCGGCGCCCTGGTCCTGCGTCTCCGGCCGGCGCGCGGCCGGGGCGGCGCGCTTGAGGCCGTGGGTGCGCGGCTCGCCCCGCCAATATTTGTAGGTGACGAGCAGCGACTTCTCGTCGAGCATCGCGCCCTGGATGCGCGGCCACGGGCACATGTAGATGCACACCTGCTCGCGCATCAGCCCGCCCAGCACATAGGTCGTGCCGGTCAGGATCGCGATGGTGGCATAGGCGGCGACCGGCGCCTGGCCGGAGACGACGTCGCCGAACAGCGTCGGCGCGTCGGCGAAGTAGAAGATCCACGCGCCGCCCGTCGCGACCGCGATCGCCAGCCAGATCGCGTGCTTGGCGGTGCGCTTGACGACCTTGGACACGCTCCACGGCGCCTTCTGCAGCCGGATCTGCGCGTTGCGGTCGCCTTCGATGAAGCGCTCGACGTGGACGAACAGGTCGGTCCACACCGTCTGCGGGCACGCATAGCCGCACCAGGCGCGCCCCACCGCGGAGGTCACCAGGAACAGCCCGATGCCCGCCATGATCAGCAGGCCGGCCACGTAATAGAATTCGTGCGGCCAGATCTCGATCGAGAACATGAAGAAGCGGCGGTGGGCGATGTCCACCAGAACGGCCTGATCGGGGGCGTACGGCCCCCGATCCCACCGCAGCCACGGCGTGAAGTAGTAGATGGCGAGGGTGATCGCCATGATCGCCCACTTCACGCGGCGGTAGCTACCGTCCACCGCCTTGGGGAAGATTTTGGTACGGGCCTCGAACAGTTTCTGCTTGGGGCCGGTCAGGTCTTCAGGGCTGGACATTCTGGGGTTGCGCGGCCGGGGTGGCCGCCTCCGGGTTGGACGTGGCGGCCGGAGCGGCCTCCGGCGTCTCGGGCACGAACGCCTCGCCGCCACCCAGCGAGTGGACATAGGCGGCGAGCATCTTGACGGTCACCGGGTCCAGGCGATGACCCCATGCGGGCATCACGCCATATCGCGAATTGGTGACCGTCTCGGTCAGGGTGTCGCGGTCGCCGCCGTACAGCCAGATGCCGTCGGTCAGGTTGGGGGCACCGAACTCCCGCATGCCCTTGCCCTGCGGCCCGTGGCAGGCGACGCAGTTGTTCTCGAACAGGGTGGCGCCGCGGCGCGCCGCATCGCTCGGCTTCTCCTGGCGGGAGATCGTGCGGACGTAGCTCACCACGTCCTGGATCTCGGCCGGCTGGAGGATGCCGTCGCGACCGAAGGCGGGCATCAGCGACATGCGGGTGTCGTCGTTGCCGGGCTGGCGGATGCCGTTGACCAGCGTCTGCTGGATCGTCTTGAGGTCGCCGCCCCACAGCCAGTCGTCGTCGTTGAGGTTCGGATAGCCCTTGCCCCCCGCGGCGCCGGCGCCGTGGCACTGGACGCAATAGACCTTGAACGCCGCACTGCCGCCGGCGACCGCCGCCTGGAACATCTCCGAATTCTCGGGCAGCCGCTCGATCTGGATCCGCGCCAGCTCGCGCTGGATCGGTGCGCGGCGCTCGCCTTCCTTGGCGATCTCCTGCTCCAGCTGGCCGCGGCTCGACCATCCCAGCACGCCCGCGGTCGCGCGGTGGACCATCGGCCAGGCCGGATAGAGCACGACGTAGACGATCGCGAAGACGATCGTGGCGAAGAAGGTGACCAGCCACCAGCGCGGCATCGGCGTATCGAGTTCCTCGATGCCGTCCCATTCGTGGCCGACGGTGCTCGTGCCGGTCTTTTCGTCGATGCGTTTGCGCTCAACCATCGGAGCGGTCCTCTTCCTCGAAGATGCTGTTGGCGGCCCGGTCGTGGTGCTTCCCGGCGTTGCGGCGGAACGTCCATCCCACCAGCACGAGGAACACCACGCTCATGAAGATCAGGCCGTAGCTGTCTGCGAAATGCCGCAGATCGCTGTAGTTCACCGCGGCTGCTCCTGGGCCTCCGCCGACCGGAAGTCGACGGTGGTGCCCAGCATCTGCAGATAGGCGACCAGCGCGTCCATCTCGGTCACCCGGTTGGGATCCCCGTCGAAGTCGCGCGCCTGGACCTTGGGATAGCGCTTGGCGAGCCCCTCGGTATCGCCTTCGCCGACCGCCTGGGTCATCAGGTCCTGGTTCGCCTGCCGGATGTCCTCGTCGGTGTAGGGAACGCCGACGCGGCGCATCGCGGTCAGGTGCTTGCTCATGTCGCCGGCGTCGAGCTCGCGATCCGCCATGAAGGCGTAGGGCGGCATGATCGATTCCGGCACCACCGAGCGCGGGTCCTTCAGGTGCTGGACGTGCCATTCGTCGGAATAGCGGCCGCCGACGCGCGCCAGGTCGGGACCCGTGCGCTTCGACCCCCACTGGAACGGGTGGTCGTACATGCTCTCCGCCGCCAGGCTATAGTGGCCATAGCGCTCGACCTCGTCGCGGAACGGACGGATCTGCTGGCTGTGGCAGTTGTAGCAGCCTTCGCGGATGTAGATGTTGCGTCCGGCGAGCTCGAGCGGGGTGTAGGGGCGGACCCCCTCCACCTTCTCCACCGTGGAGTCGATCCAGAACAGCGGAGCGATCTCCACGATGCCGCCCACGGCCACCGTCAGGAAGGCCAGGACGCCGAGCAGCGTGACGTTACGTTCGATCTTCTTGTGATCGAAAAACTTCGAAGCCATCGTCCTTGTCCTTACTCGGCGGGGGCGGGCTGGGGGTTGCCGGCGGCAGGCGCCGGCACCAGCGGGCGGTCCGCTTCGGGATCGTAGGCGGCGTCGGTCATCGGCGCCTCCTCGCGAAGATCACCCTTGATCGTCTTGTAGACGTTCCAGGCCATCACCAGCGAACCGGTGAGGTAGAACAGCCCGCCGATCACGCGAATCACATAGTAGGGCTTCATCGCGGAGACGACTTCGGCGAAGGCGTAGACCAAGTAGCCGTCGTCGCCGTATTCGCGCCACATCAGGCCCTGGGTGATGCCGGCGACCCACAGCGCGGACGCGTAGAGCACGATGCCCAGCGTCGCGAGCCAGAAGTGCCAGTTCACCATCCGCAGCGAGTAGAGCCGTTCGCGGCCCCACAGGCGCGGTGCCAGATAGTAGATCGCCGCGAAGGTGATCATGCCGTTCCAGCCGAGCGCACCGGAGTGCACGTGACCGACCGTCCATTCGGTGTAGTGGCTGAGCGAGTTCACGGCCTTGATCGACATCATCGGGCCTTCGAAGGTCGCCATGCCGTAGAAGGCCAGCGCGAAGACCATCATGCGGATGATCGGATCGGTGCGGATCTTGTCCCAGGCGCCGTTGAGCGTCATCAGGCCGTTGATCATGCCGCCCCAGCTGGGCATCCACAGCATCACCGAGAACACCATGCCCAGCGTCTGCGCCCAGTCGGGCAGCGCGGTGTAGTGGAGGTGGTGCGGACCCGCCCAGATGTAGAGGAAGATCAGCGACCAGAAGTGGATGATCGACAGCCGATAGCTGTAGACCGGGCGCTCGGCCTGCTTCGGCACGAAATAGTACATCATGCCGAGGAAGCCGGCGGTCAGGAAGAAGCCGACCGCGTTGTGGCCGTACCACCACTGGGTCAGCGCGTCCTGCACGCCCGCGAAGGCGGAGTAGGACTTGGAGCCGACCAGGCTGACCGGCAGCGACAGGTTGTTGACGATGTGGAGCATCGCCACGGTGATGATGAAGCCGAGGTAGAACCAGTTGGCCACGTAGATGTGGGGTTCCGACCGCTTGACGATCGTGCCGACGTAGACCGCCAGATAGGCGACCCAGACGATCGTCAGCCACAGGTCGACGTACCATTCGGGCTCGGCATATTCGCGACCCTCGGTGATGCCGAGGATGTAGCCGGTCGCCGCCAGCACGATGAACAGCTGGTAACCCCAGAACACGAAGTTCGCGAGCTTGGGCGCGAACAGCCGCGCGCGGCAGGTGCGCTGCACGACGTAGAAGCTCGTCGCCAGCAGCGCGTTGCCGCCGAAGGCGAAGATCACCGCCGAGGTGTGCAGCGGGCGCAGGCGACCGAAGGTCGTGAACTCGCTGTTGAGGTTCAGCGCCGGGAACGGCAGCTGCAGCGCGATGACCACGCCGACCAGGAAGCCGACGACTCCCCAGAACACCGTCGCGATCACGCCCCAGCGGATCACGTCGTCGTAGTAGCGGCCCTGAAGCGCCGACGGGCCCGCCAGACGGGCCGGCAGCGCGTTGAAGTCGCTCTTGGCCATCGTCAGGAACGCCGCGGCGAGACCCGCGATCGCCATGATTGCCATGTGCACGGCGAAGCCGGCATCGACCGCCACCGCGGCCCCGAATAGCGCCACGACGGCAAGGAATAACCAAGCCCCGGCGTTTGTGATGATATTGTCCATTAGCCCCTCGCCCGAACAGCGGTTCCAGCTAGCAGGGGCCCTCGACTTCTGCGCCCCCGGCAACATTGATTAGCGTCAAGACGGGCGGCGTCGCAGCGGCACCACCCGTCCTTCGCGGCGGTCTACGGCCGCTGCACCGTCACATCCTGCGATTCCACGAGCGACGACAGCGCGCCGCTGAAGTGCAGCGTGCCCATCAGCAGCAGCCCGGCGGTTCCCAGGCAGAACAGGATCACCGCCAGGATCGAACGGCGCCCCCGCTCGCGTCGACCGCCCGGACGGCTGCGCCCCGCCACGACGTCGTTGTCCGGCGTCTGTGATTCGCGGGCGAGGGTATTGGCGTGCAAGAACGCGTAATAGCCCGACGCCAGCGTCACCAAGATCAACAGGCCGTAGATGCCGGCGATAACTCCGATCGGCATGCGCCATTCCTCCCTGCGCCAACAGTCCCGACGCAGATGCTGCGCCCGGAATCACCGGGTCCGCATGGCACGCGACAGGTCCCTGGGATTTGATGGCGGTCAAAGAACGGAGTTTGACGGGCATCAAAGAAGCATTGCCGGTGCGTGCGTAGCGCCGCCATCTTCGGGAAGGTCGTGGAACGTCCGCGACCACTTCGTCGAAGCGCGCTCGGTCGCGCCGGCGAAGGCGGGGACACGGCCGTGCTGACGTCGATGGCTACCAGCCCGCTGCTGGAGGGGATACCGGACGAACTGGCGGAGCAGCTGCGCCGCGCGGCGGGGGTGCGGACCTACCGCGCCAACCAGACCATCGTCTACGAAGAGGATCCCGCCGACCAGTTCCTGCTGCTGGTCGAGGGGAGGGTGCGCGTCTGGCGGACCTCCACCCGCGGCACGGCGATGACCGTGCACATGCTGGGGCCGGGGGGCATGCCCGGCTGCGTCGCCGCCTTCCGCCAGATCCCCTATCCGGCGACGGTGACCGCGCTGACCGACGTGCGGGCGCTGAGCTGGCCGGCCGAGCGGATGCGCGAGCTGATGACCGCCCATCCGGCGCTCGCCAGCAACTTCGTCCACATCGTCGCCGAGCGGAACCAGGAGATGCTGCAGCGGCTGCACGAGGTGTCGACGCTGCCCGTCGCGCAACGTGTCGCACGCGCGCTGCTGCGGCTGGCCGACGAGGAGCCGGAGGTCGACGGGGCGGTGCAGGTGGCGCTGTCGCGGCAGGACCTGGCGGAGCTCACCGCGACCACGCTGCACACCGTCAGCCGACTGGTGAGCCGCTGGGAACGCGACGGCATCGTCGCGGCCGGACGCAAGCGCGTGCGCATCCTCGACCACGCGCGGCTGGTCGCAGAGGGCGAGGCCGCGGAGTAGCGCGGCTCAGCAGGGCTGGAGCATCGCCCGCGCGAAGATGTCCCAGCGATCGTCGAACTGCGCACGCGAGGCCTCGGACTCGCACTCGGTGCAGCCCGAGCGGCGCGCGCCGCCGTCGATCAGGTCGACCAGCACCTCGCAGATCCGCGCGGGATCGCCGTCGCGCAGGCATCCGGCGGCCTGCGCGTCCTCGATCCGCTCGCGCAGCGGCGCGTTGGCGACCCGCTCCCATTCGAGCAGCTTGCGGCGCATGTCCTCCGAAAAAGCGCCCTCGGCCTGAAGGAAGGACAGGAAGGCGACGTCTTCCGGCGTGATGCAGCATTGGAAGAAGCGCTGGGTCGCCTGCTTGAGCGCGGCGACCGGATCGCTCGCCGTCCCGCCGTCGCATTCCGCCTCGGCATTGGAGCGCATCTCGTCCTCGAACCGCGACAGGTCGCGCTCCACTACCGCTTCGAGCAGCGCCGCCTTGCTGGGATAGCGGCGGTAGATGGTGTGCTTGGTGACGCCGACCGCGATCGCGATCTCGTCCATCGACGCGCCCGAAATGCCTTGGCGGCAGAAGGCGGCACGCGCACCCTCCAGCACCCGGTCGTTGATCGCGGCGGCTTCCTCTCGAGTCGGGCGACCGGCTCCCCGGCGTTCACCACATTTCAATGCAACGGCTCCAGCTTCGATGCCGACCCCGTAGCCCAGTACGCGAAAAAATGCACGGGCTGGTTGATTTATTTATTCGGACCGGTACAGAAAGCGCCGCCCGAACGGGCTCGCCCTCTTGGAGAAACGTTTGTGATCATCGCCCCCTCCTTCGGCCGGCCCGGCCGGACGCTGGTTGTCGTCGCTGGCGCGCTTGCCCTCTCCGGGTGCGGCGGCGGTGCCGAACAACCGCCGGCTCCCCCGCCGCCGCTGGTGACCGCGATCACCGTGCAGGGCGAGGCGGTTCCCAACATCATCGAGCTGCCCGGCCGCATCGAGGCGGTCCGCTCGGCCGAGGTGCGCGCGCGCACCGACGGCATCATCGAACGCCGCCTGTATCAGGAAGGCACCGACGTGAAGGCGGGGACGCCGCTGTTCCGCATCGATCCTCGCGACAAGCAGGCGCAGCTCGCCCAGGCGCGCGCCGCGCTGTCGCGGGCACAGGCGACGCGGACCAACGCCAAGCAGATCGTCGATCGCTATCGCCCGCTGATCGCCGAGAAGGCGGTGAGCGCGCAGGAATATGACGCCGCGCTCGCGACGCTGCGCGGGGCGGACGCCGATGTCGCCGACGCCCGCGCAGCCGTGTCGCGCGCCGAGCTGGAGCTGAGCTACACCACCGTCCGTGCGCCGATCAGCGGCCGCGTCGGACGCGCGCAGGTGACCGAGGGCGCGCTCGCCAGCGCCGCCAGCGCGACGCTGCTGACGACGGTCGAGCAGCTCGAGCCGGTCTATGCCGTGTTCACCGAGTCGAGTTCCGCGCTGCAGGACCTTGCCAACCGGGCGCGCTCCGGTGCACTTGCGCTGCCGTCGCTCTCGGGCGTCGAGGTGCGGCTGGTGCTGGAGAACGGCACCGAATATCCGGTTACGGGCCGCCTCAACTTCGCCGACCTCACGGTCGATCCGACCACCGGCAGCCAGGTGCTGCGTGCGACCTTCGCCAACCCGGCGCGCCAGCTGTTGCCCGGCCAGTTCATCCGCGGCCGCATCACCGCCGGCACCACCCGCGACGGCGTCCAGGTGCCGGCGCGCGCGGTGCAGCTGAGCAACGAGCAGGCCACCGTGATGGTGGTGGGCAAGGACGGCACCGTCGCTGCGCGCACCGTCGAGCTCGGCGGGCAGGTCGGCAGCGGCTGGGTCGTGCGCTCGGGCCTGAAGCCCGGCGAGCAGGTCATCACCGAAGGCTGGCAGAAGGTGCAGCCGGGCCAGAAGGTCCGCGTGCAGGCGCCGCAGGCCGGCGCCAAGCCGGCGCAGAACGGCCAGCCCGCGCAGGGCGGCCAGCCGGCCGCAGGCGCGCCGCGGGGCGCGGAAAAGGGGACGGCCCAGCAGGCCGCCCCGGCCGCCAACCGGTAAGACGAGGACACACCCCTCATGAATCGCTTCTTCGTCTATCACCCGGTGTTCGCCTGGGTGATCGCCGCCTTCATCTCGCTGTTCGGCGTGATCGCGCTGCGGATGCTGCCGATCGAGCAGTATCCGTCGGTGGCGCCGCCGGCGCTCAACCTGGCGCTCAACTACAGCGGCGCGTCGGCCGACGTGCTCGACCGCACGGTGACCTCCATCATCGAGAAGGAGATCAACGGCGTCGACAACTTCCTCTACATGTCGTCGACCAGCCGCTCCAACGGCACCGCGCAGATTACCGTCACCTTCCAGCCGGGCACCGATCTCGACATCGCCCGCACCCAGGTGCAGGACCGCCTGAGCCGCGCCGAACCGCGCCTGCCGCAGGAGGTGCGCGCGCTCGGCATTCAGGTGACGAAGTCCACCGCGGGCTTCCTGGAGGTCATCACCTTCCAGTCCAAGACCGGCCAGATCACCCCGGTCGAGATGGGCAACTTCGCCGACAACAACGTCATCAACGAGCTTCGCCGCGTCGACGGCGTGGGCGACGTGACGCTGTTCGGCTCGCCCTACGCGATGCGCGTGTGGCTCGATCCGGAAAAGCTGGCGGGCTACGGCATGTCGGCGAGCGAGGCGCTCGCCGCGGTGCAGGAGCAGAACAGCCAGACCGCGGGCGGTGCCTTGGGCGGCCAGCCGGTCACTCGCCAGACCGAGTTCACCGCGCAGGTCATCACCCAGAACCGCTTCTCGACCCCCGAACAGTTCCGCCAGATCATCATCCGCGCCAATCCCGACGGTTCGACGATCCGGCTGGGCGACGTCGCCCGGGTCGAGCTCGGCAAGGACAATTACAACTTCAAGCTGACGCTCAACGGCAAGGAGACCGCGGGTCTCGGCATCCAGCTGGCGCCGGGCGCGAACGCGCTCGCCACCGCGGAGGCGATCACCGACCGGATGAAGGAGCTGGAAAGCACCTTCCCGGCGGACATGACCTGGAGCATTCCGTTCACCACGACGCCGTTCATCACCGCGTCGGTCGACAGCGTGATCCACACGCTGATCGAGGCGATGATCCTCGTCTTCCTGGTGATGTTCCTGTTCCTCCAGAATTGGCGCGCGACGCTGATCCCGGCGATCGTGGTTCCCATCGCGCTCGCCGGTGCCTGCCTGGGCCTCTACCTTGCGGGCATGTCGATCAACACGCTGTCGCTGTTCGGCATGGTGGTGGCGATCGGCATCCTGGTCGACGACGCGATCGTCGTCGTCGAGAACGTCGAGCGCATCATGTCGGAGGAGGGGCTGTCGCCCCGCCGCGCGACGGTGAAGGCGATGGGCCAGATCACCGGCGCGATCATCGGCATCACGCTGGTGCTGATCGCGGTGTTCATCCCGATGGCGTTCTTCCCTGGCTCGACCGGGGGCATCTACCGCCAGTTCTCGATCACGCTCGCGGTGTCGATCTTCTTCTCGGCCGTGCTCGCGCTGACGCTGACGCCGGCGCTGTGCGCGACGCTGCTCAAGGCGGAGGACATGCACACCCACGAGAAGGAGCATGCCCCGGTCAAGCCGGGCATCCGCGGCGTGCCGCAGCGCTTCTTCAACTGGTTCAACGACCGCTTCGGCCGCGCGACCGATAAGTACGGCAACACCGTCGGCCGCATGCTCGGCCGCCCGGCGCGCTGGCTCGCGGTGTTCGCGGTGGTGCTGGTGCTCACCGGCCTGCTGTTCGTGCGCATGCCCGGCGGCTTCCTGCCGACCGAGGACCAGGGCTACGTCTTCGTGTCGTACGACGCGGCGCCGGGCGCCACGCTCGAACGGACCGGCGACGCGATCACCAAGGTGGAGAACTTCCTCCACCAGCAGCCGCAGGTCTCCGACATCGTCTCGGTCGCGGGCTTCAACTTCTTCGGTCAGGGCCAGTCGGCGGGCATCTCGTTCGTCAACCTGAAGAACTGGGAGGAGCGCGAGGGCGCCGAGAACAGCTCGACCACGCTGGTCGGCAAGGCCAACGGCTTCTTCCAATCGATCCCCGAAGCGATCATCTTCGCGCTCGATCCGCCGCCGATCCAGGCGCTGGGCAACGCCACCGGCTTCTCGATGAAGATCGAGGACCGCTCGGGCATGGGCTACGAAGCGCTGGTCAACGCCCGCAACCAGATCCTGGCGAAGGCGTCGCAGAGCAAGACGATGGTCGGCGTCCGTCCCGAAGGCCTCGGCCCCGCGCCGCAGCTCTTCGTCGACATCGACCGGGTCCAGGCGCGGGCGCTCGGCCTGCAGATCGCCGACGTCAACCAGACGCTGTCGATCGCCTTCGGATCGTCCTATGCGAACGACTTCATTCGCGAAGGCAATGTGCTGCGCGTCTACATCCAGGCGGAAGCCGAGCAGCGCATGACGCCGGAGGACGTGCTGAGCCTGCGTGTCCGCAACGGCTCCGGGCAGATGGTGCCGTTCTCCGCCTTCACCCAGGTGAAGTGGCAGAACGGTCCGCAGCAGCTCGAACGCTACAACGGCTATCCTGCGCTGACCGTCTCGGGTCAGGCGGCGCCGGGCGCGTCGAGCGGTACCGCGCTCGACGAGATGGAGCAGATCGCCGCCGAAGTGCTGCCCACGGGCATGAGCTTCGAATGGACCGGCACCGCCTATGAACAGAAGCAGGCGGGCAGCCAGATCGGTCTGCTGCTGGGTCTGTCGATGCTGGTGGTGTTCCTGCTGCTCGCCGCGCTCTACGAGAGCTGGGCGATCCCGCTGGCGGTGCTGCTGGTGGTGCCGTTCGGCGTGCTCGGCGCGGTGCTGTTCACCATGCTGCGCGGCTATTCGGTGGACGTCTACTTCAACGTGGGCCTGATCACGATCATCGGTCTCGCCGCGAAGAACGCGATCCTGATCGTCGAGTTCGCGATCGAGGACGAGGAGGGCGACAAGTCGACCTTCGACGCCACGATCGAGGCGGCACGCCAGCGTCTGCGTCCGATCCTGATGACCAGCCTCGCCTTCATCCTCGGCATGGTGCCGCTGGTGATCGCGAGCGGGGCGGGTGCCGCCAGCCGTCATGCGGTCGGCACGGGCGTGATGGGCGGCATGATCGCCGCCACCGCGTTCGGCATCTTCTTCACGCCGGTCTTCTACATCGCCGCCCGCAAGTGGCTGGCGCGCGACAACGACCACGAGGCCGAGGATGCCGCTGCCGAGGAAGAAGAGGCCCGCCGCCGCGCCGAGCGCGGCGACGACGCCGGGGAGCCCGTACATGCGTAAGATCCTGCTCACGCTGGTCGCGACCAGCACGCTCGCCGGCTGCAACTTCGCACCGGAATATCGCCAGCCCGTCGCCCCCGTCTCCGCGTCCTTCCCGGACGCTCCGACGGCGGCGGGGAGCCGGCTCGCGACCGACATCGGCTGGCGCGAGTTCTTCGGCGACCCGCGGCTCCAGGCCTATCTGGACGCGGCGCTGACCAACAACCGCGACCTGGCGCAGGCCGTCGCCCGCATCGATCAGGCCCGCGCGCAGTATCGCATCCAGGACGCCCAGCGGCTCCCGCAGTTGGGCTTGCAGGGGAGTGCGACGCGCACGCGTACCCCGCTCAACGCGCTGGGCTTCGGCGATGCGCTGGGCGGCGACCCCGCCGATCCCGAGGATCCCGAGATCCCGGTCGAGAACCCGCAGCAGAACTCGATCACCTTCAACCAGTATAATCTGGGCGTGGCGGTGACCTCGTTCGAGCTCGACTTCTGGGGTCGCGTCCGCAACCTCAGCGACGCGGCGCGTGCGCGCTACCTGTCGACGGTCGAGGCCGAGCGTGCCTTCCGCCTGTCGCTGGTGAGCCAGGTCGCCGCGACCTACCTCACCGTCCGGGCGGGCGAGGAGCGGATCGCGCTCGCCGAACGGACGGTGACGAGCCGGCGCGAGGGGCTGCGCATCGCCAAGCTGCGCTTCGACCGCGGCGTGACCTCGTCGGTCGACTACAACCAGTCGCAGCTGCTGGTGACGCAGGCGGAGGCCGAGCTTGCCGAGCTGCGCCGCACCACCGGCCAGGCGCAGAACCTGCTGACCGTACTGGTCGGCGGGCCGATCGACCCGGCGACGCTGCCGACGCCCCGCTCGATCAACGATGCGGGTCAGTTCGCCGCGATCGATCCGGGCCTGCCTTCGGCGCTGATCGCCAACCGTCCCGACGTGCTCGGCGCCGAGTACAACCTGCGCGCGGCGAATGCGGACATCGGCGCGGCGCGCGCGGCGTTCTTCCCGAACATCTCGCTCACCGGCAACTACGGCTGGGCGTCGTCGGACCTGGGCGACCTGTTCAAGTCGGGCTTCCAGAGCTGGTCGTTCGGCGGTGCGCTCAACCTGCCGATCTTCGACTGGGGCGCGCGCAAGGCGCAGCTGAACCTGACCCGCGCGCAGGCGGACGAGCTCGTCGCGGCCTATCAGCGCACGGTACAGGAAGCGTTCCGCGAAGTGGCCGACGCGCTGGTCGCGCGCCGCCACTATGCCGAGCAGATCGCCGCGCAGGAGCGCACCGTGGTGGCGCAGCGCAGCCTCGCCCGTACCGCGCAGCTTCGCTACGCCAACGGCATCTCGATCTACCTCGAAGTGCTGGACGCGGAGCGCAACCTGTTCGCGGCCGAGCAGCAGCTGCTCGCGCTGCGCAGCGCCGAACTCCAGAACGGCGTCTCGCTCTACGTCGCGCTGGGTGGCGGGCTGCGCGAGGTGTCGACGCAGTAACGCAGCGCCCTCGGCGCGAAATAGAACGGCCGGCGCGGGATCAGCCTCCCGCGCCGGCCGTTTCGCGTTGCGAGGAGATCGACATGGAATATCGCAAGCTCGGCAGCACCGGCCTCGACGTGTCGCGGCTCTGCCTCGGGTGCATGACCTATGGCGTGCCCGATCGCGGGCCGCATCCCTGGACGCTCGACGAGGAGCGCAGCCGACCGCTGCTGCGTCAGGCGGTGGAGGCGGGGATCAACTTCTTCGACACCGCCAACGTCTATTCGGACGGCACCTCGGAGGAGATCGTCGGCCGCGCGCTCAAGGAATATACCCGCCGCGACGAAGTGGTGATCGCGACCAAGGTCCACGGCCGGATGCATCCCGGCCCCAACGGCGCGGGGCTCAGCCGCAAGGCGATCCTGCAGGAGATCGACAACTCGCTGCGCCGGCTCGGCACCGATTACGTCGACCTGTACCAGATCCACCGCTTCGATCCCGAGGTGCCGATCGAGGAAACGCTGGAGGCGCTGCACGACGTCGTGAAGGCGGGCAAGGCGCGCTACATCGGCGCCTCGTCGATGTACGCGTGGCAGTTCGCGACCATGCTCCACGTGGCGGAGGCGAACGGCTGGACGCGGTTTTCGACGATGCAGGACTACGTCAACCTGCTCTACCGCGAGGAAGAGCGCGAGATGCTGCCGCTGTGCGAGGCGGAGGGGATCGGCGTGATCCCGTGGAGCCCGCTCGCACGCGGCCGGCTGACCCGGCCGTGGAATGCGGAAACCGAGCGGACACGCAGCGACGATTTCGGCCGGACGCTCTACGAGCACACCGCCGACGCCGACCGCAAGGTGATCGAGGCGGTGGCCGAGGTCGCGGCGGGGCGGGGAGTGCCGCCGGCCCAGGTCGCGCTCGCCTGGGTCCTCGCCAAGCCTGCGGTCGCCGCGCCGATCGTCGGCGCCTCCAAACCAGGCCATCTGGAAGATGCGGTCGCCGCGCTCGACCTCGTGCTGAGCGACGAGGAGATCGCGCGGCTGGAGGCGCCCTATGTGCCGCACGCAGTGGTCGGCTTCTCCTGATCCCTGGCTTGGATCGACAGCCACGAATTTCCGTTCGTCTCAAGTAGGGGTCGAGCTTGTCGAGAGCCCGTATCGAGAGAGCCGCGAGTGCCGACCTCTCGATACGCCGTCTCGACAAGCTCGACGGCCACTCGAGGCGAACGGAGGAGTTGGAGGGGGGCGCCGCACTCAAAGGCGAACCGGCCGACGGCTCGCGCAACAAAAAAGGCGGCGGAAGCAGGAGCCTCCGCCGCCTTTTCTCGGGCCAGGGCCGCGCCTTAGTCCAGGCGGCGGGCCAGCTCGCGGTTGAGCCCCAGCGCGACCAGCGTGCCGACCGCACCCGACAGCAGGTAGGCACCTGCCGCGATCAGGCCGAAGTGGTCCGCCAGCCACAGCGCGGCGAACGGCGCGAAGCCGGCGCCGAACAGCCAGGCGAGGTCCGAGGTCAGCGCCGCGCCGGTGTAGCGCGCCCGCTTCGGGAAGTTGCTGGTGACCGCGCCCGACGACTGGCCGAACGACAGGCCGAGCAGGATGAAGCCGACGATCATGAACGCGGTCTCGCCGGCCTCGCCGCCGTTGAGCAGCAGCGGGGCGACGAGCGCGAACACCGCGATCGCGGCGGCGGTGTAGCCCAGCACCGAGCGCCGGCCGATGCGGTCGGCGAGCAGCCCCGAGCAGATGATCGCCACGATGCCGAACACCGCGCCGACCATCTCGATCAGCAGGAAGCGGGTCGTGCTCTCGCGGGTGAAGACATAGACCCACGACAGCGGGAACACCGTCACCATGTGGAACAGCGCGAAGCTCGCCAGCGGCGCGAACGCGCCGATGACGATGTTGCGCCACTGCGCCTTCAGAGTCGCAGGGACCGGCGAGGCGGTCAGTTCGCGCGACTTGAACAGCTCGGTATATTCCGGCGTCACCACCATGCGCAGGCGGGCGAACAGCGCCACCACGTTCAAGGCGAAGGCGACGAAGAACGGATAGCGCCAGCCCCAGCTGAGGAAGTCCTCGGTGCCGAGCGTGCCGAGGAAGTAGGCGAACAGCGCGCTCGCCACGATCAGGCCGATCGGCGCGCCGAGCTGCGGCACCATCGCGTACCAGCCGCGCTTGCGCTCGGGCGCGTTGAGCGCGAGCAGCGAGGCGAGGCCGTCCCAGCTGCCGCCCAGCGCAAGACCCTGGCCGATGCGGAAGATCGCGAGCAGCACCGCCGACGCGGCGCCGACCTGGGCGTAGCTGGGCAGGAAGGCGACCGACACTGTGGAGGTGCCGAGCAGGAAGAGCGCGATCGTCAGCTTGGTGCCGCGGCCGTAGCGATGGTCGACCGCCATGAAGATCTGACTGCCGATCGGCCGCGCGACGAACGCGAGTGCGAACAGCGCGAACGAGGCGAGCGTGGCGGGGACCGTCTCCAGATACGGGAAGACGAAGCGCGGGAACACCAGCACCGACGCGATCGCGTAGACGAAGAAGTCGAAGAACTCCGACGTTCGTCCGATGATCACGCCGATGGCGATGTCGCCGGGGTTCACGTCGTCATGGCCGCGCGAATTCACGACGCGGGCGTCGCGCTCCAGCGACGCGGACGAGGCAGCGGACGAGGCGGGGGCCTGAGCCATTGGGTATTCAACTCTCCGAACGTTCGGTGGCTCCGATAGGCGTCGGGGCGCCGGACGGGGATAGGACAAATTGTCCTATTCCGCAGTTGCGAAGGGAGGGCTAGGCGCCCCGGTGATGTCCCGCAAATTGCCTCCTGTCGCCGCGCGCTGCGGCCTGAGTCTGCCGCTCGTCGCCCTGCTTGGTGGGTGCGACATGGTGGTGCTGAACCCCTCCGGCGACGTGGCGCGCCAGCAGGGCGACCTGGTTCTCTGGTCGACCGGCCTGATGCTGCTGATCATCATCCCCGTGATGGTGCTCACCGTCCTGTTCGCCTGGCGCTACCGCGCCGGCAACAAGGATGCCGAGTACAAGCCCGACTGGGACCACTCGATCATGCTGGAGCTGATCATCTGGTCGGCGCCGCTGCTCATCATCATCGCGCTCGGCGCGCTGACCTGGACCTCGACCCACCTGCTCGATCCCTATCGCGGCCTCGGCCGGCTCTCGCCGACTCAGGCGGTGGCGGCGAACGAGCGGCCGCTGGAGGTGCAGGTCGTCTCGCTCGACTGGAAGTGGCTGTTCATCTACCCCGAACAGGGCGTGGCGACGGTCAACGAGCTGGTCGTGCCGGTCGGTCGCCAGGTGCAGTTCCGCCTGACCTCGTCCAGCGTGATGAACGCCTTCTACGTGCCGGCGATGGCGGGCATGATCTACACCATGCCGGGCATGGAGACGAAGCTCCACGCGGTGATGAACCGTCCGGGGCAGTTCGACGGCATGTCGTCGAACTACAGCGGCGCCGGTTTCTCGCACATGCGGTTCAAGACGCACGCGGTCGACGATGCCGGCTTTGCGCGCTGGGTGTCGGAGGCGAAGGTCGCCAAGCGCCCGCTCGACACCGCGACCTATCTCCAGCTGGAGAAGCCGTCCGAGAAGGTGCCGCCGATGCGCTTCGGTGCGATCGACAAGGGCCTGTTCGACCGCGTGGTCGAGATGTGCCCCGAGCCGAACCATCCCTGCGACGCGCCCCACATGGGCCACGGCGGCCAGCCGGGCGTGAACAACCGCGGCGAGCAGCCGGGCGAACCCAAGGGTGCGCTGTTCAAGCGCAACGAGGAGAAGGGCAGCAGCCCGAACGTGACCAAGCCCCGCGGCCCGGCCGAGGGCACGCAGGACCCGGGCTCGCCCGCGAACCGCAATATGACGCAGCTTCTTCGCCCCCGCACGCCGGGTGCGAGCGCGGCCGACCGCGCATAAAGGCCGAACCATGTCAGACAGCTTTCTCAAGACCATCTTCGGGCGGCTGACGCTCGAGAGTTTCCCGATCCACGAGCCGATCCTGCTCGTCACCTTCGCCGGTGTCGCGCTGGGCGGGATCGCGCTGATCGCGGCGCTGACCTACTTCAAGCTCTGGGGCTATCTCTGGAAGGAGTGGTTCACCACCGTCGATCACAAGCGCATCGGGATCATGTACATCATCCTGGCGCTGATCATGTTCCTGCGCGGCTTCGCCGATGCGGTGATGATGCGCGCGCAGCAGGCGATGGCGTTCGGCGGCAGCGAGGGCTATCTGCCCGCGCACCACTACGACCAGGTCTTCACCGCGCACGGCGTGATCATGATCTTCTTCGTGGCGATGCCGTTCGTCACCGGCCTCATGAACTTCGTGGTGCCGCTGCAGATCGGCGCGCGCGACGTGTCCTTCCCGTTCCTGAACAACTTCAGCTTCTGGATGACGGCGTTCGGCGCGGTGCTGGTGATGATGAGCCTGTTCGTCGGCGAGTTCGCGCGGACCGGCTGGCTGGCGATGGCGCCGCTGTCGGGGCTCGACTATTCGCCCGATGTCGGCGTCGACTATTACATATGGGCGTTGCAGGTCGCCGGCGTCGGCACCTTGTTATCCGGCGTCAACCTGATCGCGACCATCGTCAAGATGCGCGCGCCGGGCATGAGCCTGATGAAGATGCCGGTGTTCACCTGGACGTCGCTTGCCACCAACGTGCTGATCGTCGCGGCCTTCCCGGTGCTGACCGCCGTGCTCGCGCTGCTGTCGCTCGACCGCTACGCCGGCACCAACTTCTTCACGAACACGCTGGGCGGCAACCCGATGATGTACGTGAACATGATCTGGATCTGGGGCCACCCGGAGGTCTACATCCTGATCCTGCCGGCGTTCGGCATCTTCTCGGAAGTCACCTCGACCTTCTCGGGCAAGCGCCTGTTCGGCTACACCTCGATGGTCTACGCGACCCTCGTCATCACGATCCTGTCGTACCTCGTCTGGCTCCATCACTTCTTCACGATGGGCTCGGGCGCGAGCGTGAACTCGTTCTTCGGCATCACGACGATGATCATCTCGATCCCGACGGGCGCGAAGATCTTCAACTGGCTGTTCACCATGTACAAGGGCCGCGTCCGCTTCGAACTGCCGATGATGTGGACGGTCGCGTTCATGCTGACCTTCGTGATCGGCGGCATGACGGGCGTGCTGCTGGCGGTGCCGCCGGCGGACTTCGTGCTCCACAACTCGCTGTTCCTGGTCGCGCACTTCCACAACGTCATCATCGGCGGCGTGCTGTTCGGGCTGTTCGCGGGCGTGAACTACTGGTGGCCCAAGGCCTTCGGCTTCCGCCTCGACCCGTTCTGGGGCAAGGTGAGCTTCTGGTGCTGGGTGGTCGGCTTTTGGGTCGCCTTCACCCCGCTCTACGTGCTCGGCCTGATGGGCGTGACCCGCCGCCTGCGCGTGTTCGACGATCCGTCGCTGCAGATCTGGTTCGTGATCGCCGCGATCGGTGCGGCGCTGGTCGCCGTCGGCATCGCCGCGATGCTGATCCAGTTCGTCGTGAGCTTCCTGCGCCGCGACCAGCTGCGCGACGAGACCGGTGATCCCTGGGGCGGCCGTACGCTGGAGTGGGCGACGTCGTCGCCGCCGCCGGCCTACAACTTCGCGTTCACGCCGATCATCCACGACCTGGATGCCTGGTACGACATGAAGAACCGCAACGCGGTGCGTCCGACGGGTGGCTATCGCGACATCCACATGCCCCGGAACACGGGTGCCGGCCTGATCATCGCCGCGCTGTCGGCGGTCTGCGCCTTCGGCCTGATCTGGTACATGTGGTGGCTCGCGGCCTTCGGGCTGGTGGGCGTGGTCGTCGCGACGATCGTCCACAGCTTCAACTACGACCGCGATTACTACATCCCGGCCGCCGAAGTGACCGAGACCGAAGACGCCTACGGCCGCAAGCTGGCCGCGGCAGGAGCAGCATAATGGCCGAGGCCACGATCCCGCCCGGCGCCCAGGCGCCGATGTTCTACGAACTCGACGAGCATCATCACGACGCCGGGGGCAGCACCATGCTGGGCTTCTGGATGTACCTGATGAGCGACTGCCTCATCTTCGCGATGCTGTTCGCCTGCTACGGCGTGTACAGCGGCAGCCTGGCGGGCGGTCCCGGACCGCACGAGCTGTTCGACCTGAAGCTGGTCGCGGTGAACACCGCGATGCTGCTGCTGTCGTCGATCACCTACGGCTTCGCGATGATCTCGGCGGGGGAGAACAACAAGGGCGGCACGCTCGGCTGGCTGGCCGCGACCGGCCTGTTCGGCCTCGCCTTCCTCGGCATCGAGCTCTACGAGTTCTCGCACCTGATCCACGAGGGCGCGGGGCCGTGGCGCAGCGCCTTCCTGTCGGGCTTCTTCACGCTGGTCGGCACGCACGGGCTGCACGTCACCTTCGGCATCCTGTGGCTGGTGGTGCTGATGGTGCAGGTGAGCCGCGGCGGCCTGATCGCCGCCAACCAGCGCCGGCTGCAGTGCCTGTCGCTGTTCTGGCACTTCCTCGACGTCGTCTGGATCGGCGTCTTCACCTTTGTCTATCTGTTGGGAGTGCTGCGATGAGCGCGGAACACGCCGCCCATCACGCCAGCGGCGAGGCGCATGGTACGCGCCGCGACTATGTGATCGGCTTCCTCCTGTCGGTGCTGCTGACCGCCATCCCGTTCGGGCTGGTGATGACCGGCGCGATCTCGGACCCGCGCTGGACCGCCGGCATCGTGACGGCGATGGCGATGGTGCAGATCGTCGTCCACATGATCTACTTCCTCCACATGAACACCAAGTCGGAGAGCGGCTGGACGCTGATGGCGCTGATCTTCACGATCATCATCGTCGTGATCGTGGTGGCGGGGTCGCTGTGGGTGATGTACCACATGAACCTCAACATGATGCCGGGGATGGCGTCCGAGGCGATGGAAGCGATGTGACGAGAGGGTGCGCCCGGCTCGCGCTGGGCGCACTGCTCGCCCTGATCTTGGCCGCGCTGGTCGCGCTGGGGGTCTGGCAACTCGAGCGCCGAAGCTGGAAGCTGGCGCTGATCGCGCAGGTGGAACGCCGCCTGGACGCGACCCCGATCGCCCCGCCGGGGCCGGAGGCCTGGCCCCGGATCGGCGAGGACGCGGTCTATACCCGGATCGTCGCACGCGGCCGCTACCGGCCGGATGCCGACAGCTATGTGCAGGCGAGCGCCGTGCTCGGTGCCGGCTATTGGGTGCTCACTCCGCTCGACACCGGCCGCTTCACCCTGTTCGTCAACCGCGGCTTCGTCCCCGCCGAGCTGCGCGGGAAGGCGCCGGCACCGTCCGGGCCGGTGACCGTCGAGGGGCTGCTGCGGCTCAGTGAACCCGGCGGCGGGTTCCTCCGCAGCAACGACCCCGCGAGTGGCCGTTGGTACTCGCGGGACGTCGCCGCGCTTGCGGCCACGCACGGCGTCGCACGCCCGGCGCCCTATTTCGTCGACGCCAGCGGTCCGCGGCAGGGATGGCCGCGCGGCGGGCTGACCATCGTGCGGTTCCGCAACAACCATCTGAGCTATGCCCTGACGTGGTTCGGGCTCGCGGCCGGGCTGGTGGTGATGGTGATCGTCGCCCGGCGCCGCGGAAGCGCAGCGGGCGAGGGCGCATGACGCGCAGCCTCGCCTTTCCGTCTCGCGCGGATGCCGGCTCGCGCAACCAGCGGCTGCTCGCGCAGCTGCGCTGGATCGCAGTCGGCGGCCAGCTCGCGGCGATCCTGACGGTGCACTACGGCTTCGGCGTGCGGCTGCCGCTGGTGCCGATGCTCGGCACGCTCGCGGTGCTGGTGGCGCTCAACCTGATCGCGCTGCTGCGCGGCTGGGGGCGGGCGAGCAACCTCCAGGTATTCGCCGCGCTGCTGGTCGACGTCGCCGCGCTCACCGTGCAGCTTTACCTCGCGGGCGGATCGACCAACCCGTTCGTCACGCTCTACCTGTTGCAGGTGGTGATCGGCGCGGTGCTGCTGTCGGCGTGGTCGAGCTGGACGCTCGTTGCGATCACCAGCGCCGCCTTCGCCGGGCTCGCGGTGGCGCATCGGCCGCTGCCGTTGCCGGCGGTGCTGGTCAGCGATCTGTCGCCGGCGTTTGTGGTGGCGAACTGGTTCAACTTCACGCTGGCCGCGATCCTGCTGGTCGCATTCGTCACGCGGATGGCGCGCAACCTGCGCGATCGCGATGCGCATCTCGCGGCGATCCGGCAGCGCGCGGCAGAGGAGGATCACATCGTCCGCATGGGGCTGCTCGCGAGCGGCGCCGCGCACGAGCTCGGCACGCCGCTCGCCTCGCTGTCGGTGGCGCTGGGCGACTGGCGGCAGGAACCGGCGATCGCCGCCAGCCCGCGGCTCGCCGCCGAGATCGACGAGATGCGCGAGGAAATCGCGCGCTGCAAGAAGATCCTGGGCGGCGTGCTGTTCGCCGCCGGCGAGGTGACGGGCGAGGCGCCGGTGCGCACCAGCCTGCACCGCTTTCTGGAGGGGGTCGTCGCCGACTGGGGCCGTGCCGCGCCGATCCCGCTGACGCTGCAGAACCGGCTCGATCCGGACCGGCCGATCGTCGCCGACCGCGCACTCGCCCAGGCGCTCACCAACCTGTTCGACAATGCGGTCGAGGCGGGCGCGCAGGCGATCACCCTGGTGGCGGTGATGGACGGCCCTATATTGATCCTGGCGGTGCGCGACGACGGCCGCGGCTTTCGCGAGGATCTGCTCGCCACCGTGGGCCAGCCGTATCGCACCAGCAAGCAGAGCGGCGGACTGGGGCTGTTCCTGGCGACGAACGTGCTGCGGACACTGGGCGGAACGCTGGCGGCGCAGAACCGCGCGGCCGGGGGTGCGGAGGTGGTGCTGTCGCTGCCGATCGCCTCGCTGGCGCTGGAGGAGAGCGAATGACCGACCGCAGGCTGCTGATCGTCGAGGACGACGCCGTCTTCGCGCGTACGCTCGCGCGGTCGTTCGAGCGGCGGGGCTATCGCTGCGAGATGATCGCCGAGCTTGAGCATCTGCCCGACGTCGTCGCCGCCTTCGCGCCCGAGTTCGCGGTGGTCGACCTGCGGCTGGGCGGCGGCTCCGGCCTTGCCTGCGTCCAGCAGCTCCACGCCGCCGATCCGACGATGCGGATCGTGGTGCTGACCGGCTTCGCGAGCATCGCCACCGCGGTCGAGGCGATCAAGCTGGGCGCCACCAACTATCTGACCAAACCGTCGCACACCGACGAGATCGAGGCGGCGTTCGACCGGCCGCAGGGCGATGCGGAGGTGGAGGTCTCGGCGACCCCGACCTCGATCAAGACGGTGGAGTGGGAGCACATCCATCAGACGCTCGCCGCCAGCGACTTCAACGTGTCGGAGGCGGCGCGCCGGCTGGGCATGCACCGCCGTACGCTGGCTCGAAAGCTGGAGAAGCGGCACCTCTCCTAGGGGCCATCCCGCGCTTGACCCGGGGGGCAACGGCGCCGACTGCGCGTGCAGCAACCGCGGAGGACGATGTTGGAGCAGGATCAGGACGAACGCCACAACGCCAAGATGCGCAAGGTGCAGCTCGCGCGGCAGGCGATGATGGCGACCAAGACGATCGAGAAGGGGCTGCTGATCGTCTACACCGGCCCCGGCAAGGGCAAGACCACCGCCGCCTTCGGCATGGCGATGCGCGCGATCGGCCACGGGATGAAGGTCGGGATCGTCCAGTTCGTGAAGGGCGCGATGGACACCGGCGAGAAGGCGGTGTTCGATGCGCTGTCCGACCATCTCGAGTTCCGCCGCATGGGCGAGGGGTTCACCTGGGACACGCAGGACCGCGCGCGCGACATCGCCGTCGCGCGCACCGCCTGGGACGAGGTGCGGCGGATGCTCGCCGATCCGAGCTACGACATGGTGATCGCCGACGAGCTCAACATCGTGCTGCGCTACGATTATCTGCCGGTCGACGAGGTGCTGGCCGCCGCCGCCGCGCGCGGGCCGATGCAGCACTTCGTCGTCACCGGGCGCAATGCGCCGCAGCCGCTGGTCGACACCGCCGATCTGGTCACCGAGATGACGCAGGTGAAACACCCGTTCCGCAGCGGGGTGAAGGCGCAGGCTGGCATCGAGTTTTGACCTGCCGCAATAGTGCCGGGGTGGTCGCGCCGCGCGATTGACCGGGTGCGGCGGCGGGTCTACCCCGCGGCCTGCGACAGGTTCCCCGGCGACGGGGTGAAAAGGGAACGGGAAAACCCCGGCTGCCCCTGCAACTGTATTCGGCGAGCCACCGCGCCACACGCCATTGGGGTATGCCCTGAGAAGGCGGCGCGGACCGGCACAGACCCGCAAGCCAGGAGACCTGCCTGCCGCAGTCGTCCTTCGATCGGCCAGGGTGCGCCGGGCGGACGGGGTCACCCCGAGCGACGACATCGCCAGCCCGCGTGCCTGCGGGGGCGGGGACGCGCGTCCTCTTCCCTGCTGTGGCGGGCGCTGCATGTTGAAGGGGGTTGCCCATGATCCGTATTCTCGCGCCGTTGCCGCTTCTACCGTTGCCGCTGCTGCTGTCCGTTCCCGCGCTCGGGCAGGAGGCGCCGGCGCCCGATGCCGCCGCGGAACCGACGTCCGACGCCATCGTCGTCACCGCCACCCGCACGCCCATCGCGGCCGATCGCGTCGCCGCTTCGGTGACCGTGCTCGACAAGGCGGCGATCGACCGCGCGCAGGACCTGAGCGTCGCCGACCTGCTGGTGCGTACGCCGGGCGTCACCCTGTCGCGCAACGGCGGCTACGGCACCGCCACCTCGCTGCGCATCCGCGGGGCGGAGACCGACCAGACGGTGGTGGTGATCGACGGCGTCAAGCTCAACGATCCGTCCGCGACCGGCGGCGGCTACAACTTCGCCAACCTCTTGGTGGGCGACGCCTCGCGGATCGAGGTGCTGCGCGGCGCCCAGTCGATCCTGTGGGGCAGCCAGGCGATCGGCGGCGTCGTCAACGTCGTCACGCCGCTGCCGGAAGGGCCGCTGGAGGGCAGCTTCGACGTGGAGGCCGGATCGCGCGACACGGTCAGCGCGCGTGCGGCGCTCGGCGGCCGCACCGGGCCGCTCGCCTGGCGGATCGGCGGCCAGAGCTTCGTCACCGACGGCATCTCCGCGGTCGCGCCGGACTTCGGCGGGCGCGAGCGCGATGGCTACCACAACCGTAGCCTGCAGGGGCGCGCGCTGCTCGATCTCGCCACCGGCGTCAGCGCGGAAGTGCGCGGCTATTACTCGACCGGCCGGGTCGAAATCGACGGCTTCGCCGGCGACAGCCTCGACTATTCCGACAATCGCGAGTTCGTCGGCTATGCCGGGTTGAACGTCGCGCTGCTCGACGGCCGGCTGCGCAACCGCTTCGGCTATGGCTACACCGACACCGACCGCGACAGCTACGCGCGCGAACCGGTGCGGACCAAGACCTTCGATGCGGCCGGGCGCAACCGCCGGTTCGAATATCAGGGCAGCTTCGCCATCGCGACCGGCTGGGACGCGGTGTTCGGCGTCGAGAACGAGCGCTCGCGCTTCCGCTCGGTCTCACCCACCGGCGGCGTCGACGAGCCCGCGCGCGGCAAGGCCGAGCTGACCGGCTTCTACGGTCAGGTCAACGGCACGCTCGTCGACGGGCTGACGCTGACCGGCGGCGTTCGCCACGATGATCACAACCGCTACGGCGGCAAGACGCTGCTGGCCGGCGGGGCGGTGTGGGCGCTGCCCACCGGCACGCTGCTGCGCGCGAGCTATTCCGAAGGCTTCAAGGCGCCGTCGCTCTATCAGCTCTTCTCCGAATACGGCAATCAGGCGCTCGATCCCGAGCGGGCGAAGAGCTGGGAGGCGGGCGTCGAACAGCGGCTGCTCGACGGCGCGCTGACGCTGGGCGCCACCTATTTCGAGCGGCGGACCCGCGACCAGATCGACTATATCAGCTGCACGAGCACGGCCGATCCGCTGTGCGTGACGCCGGGGACCGAGACGGCGCGCTGGGGCTATTACGACAACATCGCCCGTGCCTTCGCCCGCGGCGTCGAGGCGAGCGCTGCCGCCCGGCTAGGCAGCCGAGTCCTGCTCGACGGCAACTACAGCTGGATCGAGGCGGAGAACCGCTCGGGCGACGCCAATGACGGCAACTGGCTGGCACGGCGTCCGCGCCACGCCGCCAACGCCTCGGCCACCTATACGCTGCCGCAGGGGCCGTCGCTCGGCGTGGCGCTGCGCTGGGCGGGCAAGAGCTTCGACGATCTCGCCAACCGTACCCGGCTCGATGACTATACGCTGGTCGACCTGCGCGGCGAGCTGCCGCTGAGCGATGCGGTGCGCCTGTTCGCGCGCGTCGAGAACCTGTTCGACGAGGACTATGCCACCGCCAACCGCTACAACACGCTGGGCCGCAGCGTGTATGCGGGGTTCCGCGGGCGCTTCTGAGGAGACGCGAGATGACGCAAGTTGCTTCGGTGCGGAGCGCCTCGACGCTGTGGATCATGCTGCTGACGCTGGCGAGTGTCGCGACCACGCTGGCGCTGAAATGCGCGACGCCGTTTCCCGCTCTCGCAGCCCTCGCCGCGGTGCACATGCGCCGCAGCGACGGCATCGCGCTGATGCTCGTCGCCTGGGGGGCGAGCCAGCTCGTCGGCTTCTGCCTGCTCGACTATCCGACCACCGCCAACACCTTCGGCTGGGGGGCGGCGATGGGTGCCGCCGCGGTGGCGGGAGCAGTCGCGGCGCACGCTGCTGCCGCACGCCTCCGCAGCGGGCTGCTGGTGTCGCTGGCGGCGAGCTATGTCGCGGCGTTCGTGGTGTTCAAGGTCGTAACTCTGCTCGCCTCGCTGGGGCTGCACGGTGGCGGCGGGGCGTTCGCAGCCGACGTGCTGGTGCGCCAGTTCGCCCGCAACGCCGCGATCCTGGTCGGGCTGCTCGGGATCTATCAGCTGCTCACCGCGGCCGGCGTCCCTGCCGTCCAGTGCGAGCGCGTGCCGGCATGATGCTGAAACCGGTCGCGGACGGGCCCGCGGTGGTGGCGTGTAATACCTGCCGCTTCTCCGCCGACGCGCGCGAGGACGATGAGGGGCGGCGCGGCGGCGCGCGGCTGGTCGAGGCGCTGCGCAGCGTCCAGGCGAGCGATCCCGCCTATGCCGAAGTCGCGGTGCAGGAGATGCCGTGCCTGTTCGCCTGCACCGACTTCTGCACCATCCACCTCCGTGCGCCCGGCAAGGTCGGCTACGTTCTCGGCCGCTTCACGCCCGACGAGGAGGCGGCGCGGGCGATCCTCGACTACGCCCGGCTCTATGCCGAGAGCGAAGCGGGGCAGGTGCCGTTCCGCCAGTGGCCGGCGGGGGTGAAGGGGCATTTCCTCACCCGCACGCCGCCGGCGGGCTACGTCGTCGAATGAGCGGGTTCGCATCGCCCCACGCCTTCGAGCAGGCGCTCCACGGCCTTCGCGCGCCGGACGATGCGGCGCGCGAAGCGGCGGCGGCGCGCCAGGCGGTGCTCACCAAGCCGCCGGGTTCCCTCGGCCGGCTGGAAGAGATCGCGCTGTTCTTCGCCGCTTGGCAGGGGCGCGAGCGGCCGCGGATCGAGCGCGGACGTGCGGTGGTCTTCGCCGGCAACCACGGTGTGGCGGCGCGGGGGGTGAGTGCGTTCCCGCCCGCGGTCACCGCGCAGATGGTCGCCAATTTCGAAGCGGGAGGGGCTGCGATCAACGCGCTCGCCGGCGCGGCGGGGCTCCAATTGCGGGTGGTGCCGCTCGATCTCGACCGGCCGACCGACGACTTCACCGAAGCGCCGGCAATGACCGCCGACGAATGCCTTGCCGCGCTCAACGCGGGCGCGGCGGTGGTCGAGCCGGGGCTGGACCTGCTGGTGCTGGGCGAGATGGGGATCGCCAATTCGACCGCTGCCGCCGCGCTCAGCGCCGCGAGCTTCGGCGGCGGCGCGGCCGAATGGGTTGGGCCGGGGACGGGGGTCCACGGCAGTGCGCTGGCGGCCAAGGGCGCGGTGGTCGACGCCGCGGTCGCGCGCCATCTTCCGGAGGCCGTCGGCGCGTTCAAGACGCTGCGCCGGCTGGGCGGACGCGAGATCGTCGCGATCGCCGGCGCGGTGGTGGCCGCGCGGCAGGCGGGCGTACCGGTGCTGCTCGACGGCTTCATCTGCTGTTCGGCGGTGGCGCCGCTTGCCGTCGCCAACCCGGACATCGTCGCCCACTGCCTCGCTGGTCATCGCTCAGCCGAGCCGGGGCATGCGCGGCTGCTCGACCGGCTCGGGCTCGCGCCCATCCTGTCGCTCGACATGCGGCTTGGCGAGGGGAGTGGGGCGGCGGTTGCGGCCGGCGTGATCCGCGCCGCGCTCGCAGCACACGACCAGATGGCTACCTTCGCCGAGGCGGGCGTAGCGGAGGCGTGACGCCGCCGATCGATCTCCACCTGATGCGGCATGGCGAGCCCAAACTCGCCGGCCGTCTGCTCGGTCATACCGACTGCGCGGTGCTGCCGGCCGGGATCGCCGCCTGCCGCGCGGCCGCCGCGGGGGTGAAGGTCGACCGAGTCGTTACCTCCGACCTGCGCCGGGCGGCGGATTGCGGCGTGGCGATCGCCACCGACCTCTCCGTGCCGTTGCACGTCGACGCGCGCTGGCGCGAACTGGACTTCGGCCAATGGGATGGGCTCGCGACGGCGGACGTCGACGCAGCCGCGCTGGGTCGCTTCTGGGACGACCCCGATGCGGCACCGCCGCCGGCGGGCGAACGCTGGTCGGCGCTGCTCGCGCGCGTTGCCGGAGCACTGGACGCGATCGACGGACCGACGCTCGTCGTCAGCCACGCCGGGGCGATTCGCGCCGCGCTGGTCGCGGCGTGCGGCTTCGATCGGCGGCAGGGCTGGGCGTTCGATCTGCCCTATGGATCGGTGCTGTCGCTGCGGTTGTGGCGCGGCGATGCCCCCGCCGCGCAGATTACGGGACTGCGCGCGTGAAGCGGCTGCTGCTCGCGATCGGCTTTCTCACCCGGCTGCCGGTGCCGCGCGTCGGCGGCGATGCGGGCGACTTCGCCGCGGCGATCCGCTGCTATCCGCTCGTCGGGATGATCGTCGGTCTTGCGGTGGCCGGTGCCGGTTGGCTCGGCGCGCTGGTCGATCCCTGGGTCGGCGCGCTGGCGGCGCTCGGCTGCTGGGTGGCGATCACCGGCGCCCTGCACCTCGACGGGCTCTGCGATCTCGCCGACGGCATCGGCGCGGCGCATGGCGACCGCAGCCGGCTGCTCGCGGTGATGGCCGACCCGCATGTCGGCAGCTTCGGTGTGGTCGCGATCGGGCTGCAACTGCTCGCCAAGCTGCTGCTGCTGCACGCCGTCGGGGGCCAGTGGCTCGCGCTGGTGCTGGTGCCGTTCGCGGCGCGGATCGGCCCGCTCGGCTGGGCGCGCTGGCTGCCGCCGCTCAAGCCGGGGCTGGGCGCGAGCGTCGCGGCGGCCGTGCGGCCGCGCGACCTGTGGGGCTGGGCGCTGATGCTGGCGGGAGCATGCGTGGGCGTGCCGGCGCTGCTCGCCGCGCCGCTGCTGATCGCCGGCGTCGCGTGGTGGCTGCATCGCCGGCTGGGCGGCGTCACCGGCGATGCGCACGGCGCCGGGATCGAGCTGGTCGAAACCGGGCTGCTGCTGGCGCTAGCCGCGATCGGCCAGGGCTGACAGCGCAACCAGCGCGTCGATGTCGACGTAGCGCTCGAGCTCTGCGGCGATCGCGTCGAGCGCGGCGTCGACCGAGGCGCGATGGTCGGGGCCGCTTGCCGCCACCCCCAGCCGTGCCAGCCACGCCCGCCGCTGCCCCGCCGCGCCGAGCAGCCCGTGGACGTAGCTCCCCGTCACCAGCCCGTCGGCGCTGGTCGCCCCCTCGCTGCGCCCGTCGTCGAAGCGGGCAACCGGCCGCGCGGTGTCCGGCCCCGTCGTCCGGCCGAGGTGCATCTCGTACCCTTCGAAGCCCGCGCCGTGGGCGTTGCCGCGCACCTCGACCAGCGCCTTGTCGCCGCCGAGCACCGTCGCCACGTCGAGCAGCCCGAGCCCGGCGACCGTCTCCGCCGGCCCCTCGATCCCGTCGGGATCGGCGATGCTGCGGCCGAGCATCTGGTAGCCGCCGCACAGCCCCAGCACCGGCCGTCCGCGGCGATGATGGGCGAGGATGTCGATGTCCCACCCTTGCGCCCGCACGAACTTCAGGTCGGCGATCGTCGCCTTCGAGCCGGCGAGGACGATCCACTCCGCCTCCGCCGGGATCGGCGTGCCCGGCGGCACCATCACCAGCTCGATGCCGGATTCGAGCCGCAGCGGATCGAGATCGTCGAAGTTGGCGATGTGCGCGGTGATCGGGCAGGCCACCACGACGCGCCCGTCGACCCGCGCCTCGCGCCGCTGAAGCGCGACCGCATCCTCGCTCGGCAGCCGGCCCGCATCGGCGAGCCACGGCACCACCCCGAACCCGCGCCAGCCGGTGCGGTCCTCGATCGCGCGATAGCCGTCGGCGAACAGCGCGGGATCGCCGCGGAACTTGTTGACGAGGAAGCCGTGGATGGTGGCGGCGTCGGCGGGGTCGATCACCGCACGCGTGCCGACCAGCGACGCGATCACCCCGCCGCGATCGATGTCGCCGACCAGCACCACCGGCACGCCCGCGGCGCGCGCGAAGCCCATGTTGGCGATGTCGCCCGATCGCAGGTTGATTTCGGCGGGCGAGCCGGCACCCTCGACCACGACGATGTCGGCCTCATCGAATAGCCGGCGGTAGCTCGCCAGCACCTCGTCGAGCAGCCCCTCGCGCCCCTGTCGCCATTGCGCCGCCTTGAGGATCCCGCGTACCTGGCCGCGCACCACCAGTTGCGAGGTGCGGTCGCCCTGCGGCTTCAACAGCACCGGGTTCATGTCGACGCTGGCGGGAACGCGCGCCGCCAGCGCCTGCGTCGCCTGGGCGCGGCCGATCTCGCCGCCGTCGGGCGTGACCGCGGCGTTGTTCGACATGTTCTGCGGCTTGAACGGGCGCACGCGCAGGCCGCGGTTGGCGAGCGCACGGCACAGGCCCGCGACCAGCACCGACTTGCCGACGTCCGAGCCGGTGCCCTGCAACATTATCGCGCCCATGCGACGGCTCCCGCGATCAGCCAGAGGAGGAGGCACGCGCGGCGATAGACGCGCAGCGCGCGGGCGACGTCGCGCGCATCCGGATCGGCGAAGCTGCCGCCGATCCACGGCTTGGCCGCGACGACGCCGTCATAGGCGATCGGCCCCGCCAGCCGCACGCGCAGCGCGCCCGCCATCGCCGCTTCGGTCCAGCCGGCGTTGGGGGAGGCGTGGCGGTGCGCGTCGCGCAGCATCGTCCGCCAGCCGCGCCCGCCGGCAAGGCAGAGGATCGCGCCACCCAGCCGGGCGGGCGCGAGGTTGGCGAAATCGTCGATCCGCGCCGCGGCCCAGCCGAACGCGCGCCAGCGCGGCTCGCGGTGGCCGATCAGGCTGTCGGCGGTGTTGATCGCCTTGTACGCCCACAGCCCCGGCAGCCCGAGCAGCAGCAGCCAGAACAGCGGCGCCGCGATGCCGTCGCAGAAGCTCTCCGCCAGGCTCTCGATCCCGGCGCGGGCGACGCCGGCCTCGTCGAGCTTCGCGGTGTCGCGGCCGACGATCCGGCCGACTGCGGTGCGCGCCGCGGGAAGGTTCCCCGCCACCAGCGCCGCGGCGACGGGGCGGACGTGATCGTCGAGGCTGCGCTGCGCCAGCCCTGGCGCGGCGAGCAGCGCGACGCCGATCCAGCCGGCCTCGCCGAGCAGCGCGCGGACACCTGCCTCGGCACACCACGCGCCGCCGGCGGCTACGCCGATCAGTAAGGCGACCGTCGCTACCCCGGCAACCCGGCGTGCGCGCTCCGATCGGCCGGGCCGGTTCCAACGCACCTCGCACGCCGCAATCAGCCGCGCGAAGCCGCCGACCGGGTGGCCGACGCGCGCGTACAGGCGGTCGGGCCAGCCGATCGCCGCCTCGGTCGCGAGCGCGAGCAGGGCGATGGGCTCAGCGATCGGACAGCGCCCGATCGAGCCGGTCGAGCGCCGCCGCATTTGCCGGCACGCCGAGGCGCAACCAACGCGGGGCATAGTCGAACGGGCGGGTGAGGATGCCATGCCGGGCAAGCATGGCGAACAGGATGCCGGCGTCGGCTGTCTCGATCAGGCGGAACAGCGGGCAAGCGCCCAACGGGGTCAGCCCATGCGCGCGCAGCACCCGATCGAGTGCTGCGCAGCGCCCAGCAAGGTCGCGGCGGGCTGCTTCGATCCACGCGGCATCGCGATAGGCGGCGGTGCCGATTGCGAGTGCGGCCGCCGATACCGGCCAACTGCCGAGCCGATCGCGCAGCGTTGCAACGAGATCGGGCGCGCCGCATGCGAAGCCCAGCCGGACGCCGGCCAGCCCGAAGAACTTGCCGAACGAGCGGAACACCAGCACGCGATCCCCGGTCGTCAGATGCGGCAGGAGGCTGGCGTCCGGGACGCTGTCTGCGAAGGCTTCATCGACCACCAGCACGCCGCCGCGCTCGCCCAGGCGCCGCGCGATCGCCAGCAACCGCTCGGGCGCGAGCAGCCGGCCGTCGGGGTTGTTCGGGTTGGCGAGCAGCAACGTGCCGTCGGCCACTGTGTCGATCGCTTCGGCTGGGATCGCGGCGGCACCCGGCAGCGCTTCGCCATGCGTGCGATAGCCGGGCGTGACGACGCGCACCGGCGCCGGCAGGCCGAGACCGGCGAGAAGCCGCAGCCCCAGCTCGCTCCCGGGCAGCGCGGTGATCGCGACGGTTTCCGCGCCGAACGCCTGGGCGGCTGCGGCCTCCAGCGCCGCGCGCGCCGCTGCTGAGGGGAGCGCGCGCAAGTCGATGTCCGGCATCGCCGCCGGCTCCCACGCGACCGGGTTGATCCCCGTCGACAGGTCGAGCCAGGGGCGCGGCGCGTCGGGGAAGCAGCGCGCCGCCTCGTCGAGATCGCCGCCGTGGACCATCAGTGCGCGCAATGCCAAAGCCTCGACTTCCTCCGTGCCGGCGTCCATCGGCATTGTGGGCGCAACAGGCAAGGGGCATCGTCATGAGCATCGAACCGCACCGCACGATGCTCGTGCTGGGCGGCGCCCGATCGGGCAAGAGCCGCTACGCGCAGGGGTTGGCGGAGACGGCGGGCGGCCGGCTGGTATTCGTCGCGACGGCGCAGGCGTTCGATGCCGAGATGGCCGACCGCATCCGTCGGCACCGGGAGGATCGCGACGCGCGCTGGACCACGGTGGAGGCGCCGCTCGATCTCGCCGGCGCGATCGCGGCGGCCGATGGCGCGGATGCGGTGCTGCTGGTCGACTGCCTGACCTTGTGGGCGTCGAACCTGCTGCTCGGCGAGGAGGATGCCGAGGCACACATTGCGGCCCTGCTGGAGGCGCTCCGCACGGCGCGTGCGCGCGTGCTGCTGGTCGCGAACGAGGTTGGGCTGGGGATCGTGCCCGACAACGCGTTGGCGCGGCGCTTTCGCGATCTCGCCGGCACGATCAACCAGCGGGTCGCCGCCGCGGTCGGCGGCGTCCACATGACGGTCGCGGGGCTGCCGATCGTCGTCAAGTGACGCAGCGCTTGACACTCGGCCGGCGGCGGCAGAAGCGTGGAGGCGACGACACGGGAGAGATCGGGCGGCAGCCTGGCGCCGAAGGAGCAACCGCCCCGGAAACTCTCAGGCAGAAGGACCGGTCGTCATCAACATCTGGAGAGAGACGCGAACGCGTCCGCCGACGGGATAGCATTCTCAGGCAGGAGGGACAGAGGGGCACGCAGCCGCCATCGGGCGGGGAGTGGATATGCCTGAACCTTCTGCCGAATCCCGCGCCGACGCGCGCCGTGCGATCAGCGTCACCGAATTGTTCACCATCGGCATCGGTCCGTCGAGTTCGCACACCGTCGGACCGATGCGCGCCGCGCACGCCTTTGCCGAGGCCGCGCTCGACGCGATCCAGCCGGTGCGCGTCCGCTGCGAGCTGTTCGGCTCGCTGTCGCTGACCGGGCGCGGCCATGCCACCGACACTGCAGTCATCCTTGGGCTTGCCGGGCATCTGCCCGACGCGGTCGACCCCGACGCAATCCCCGCGATTCTCGCCAGCGTCCGCGATGAAGGCAGGCTTCCGCTGGGCGGGCGGGTGCCGATCGACTTCGCCGCCGAGGACATCGTCTTCTCGCACGAGTTCCTCCCCGGCCATCCCAATGCGGTGCGCTTCACCGCCGCCGACGCGCAGGGCGAGGAAGTCTCGCGCACCTATTTCTCGATCGGCGGCGGGGTGGTCGTGGAGGCCGGGGCTGCGCTGCACATCGCCAACGCCGCGGTGACGCACCCGTTCGATTCGGGCGCCGAGCTGCTGGAGATCGGCGAGGCGACTGGCCTGTCGATCGGCGCGATCGTCCGCCGCAACGAAGGCGCCTGGCGCAGCGAGGGCGAAACCGACGCGTTCCTCGATGCGGTGCGCGATGCGATGCTCGCCTCGATCGAGCGCGGCTGCGCGGCCGAGGGCATTCTGCCGGGTGGGCTCAACGTCCGCCGCCGCGCCAAGGCGCTGCACGCGACGCTGCTCGCCCGCAAGGATCGCGCCGGCCCCGCATCGGTCATGGAATGGATCAGCCTGTGGGCGCTCGCGGTTAACGAGGAGAATGCCGCCGGCGGCCGTGTCGTCACCGCGCCCACCAACGGCGCGGCAGGCGTGATCCCGGCGGTGCTGAAATACTATGAGAGCTTCGTCGAGGGCGCGTCGCCGGAAGGATCGCGCATGCTGCTCGCGACCGCGGCGGCGATCGGTTTCCTCTACAAGAAGCGCGCCTCGATCTCGGCGGCCGAGATGGGCTGCCAGGGGGAGGTCGGCGTCGCCTGTTCGATGGCCGCGGCCGGGCTCGCCGCGGTGCTGGGCGGCACCAACCAGCAGATCGAGAATGCGGCCGAGATCGGCATGGAGCACAATTTGGGCCTCACCTGTGATCCGATCGGCGGACTGGTGCAGGTGCCGTGCATCGAGCGCAACACGATGGGTGCGGTGAAGGCGGTCAACGCCGCGCATCTGGCGCTGCACGGCGACGGCAGCCACGTCGTGCCGCTCGACGCGGTGATCGAGACGATGCGCCAGACCGGCGACCACATGCGCTCCGAGTACAAGGAAACCAGCCTCGGCGGTCTGGCGGTCAACGTCGTCGCCTGCTGAGCGGCTTGCCGCGAGCGGCGTTCCGGGCCATTCGGCGGCGATGAAGATCCGTGCCGACCAGCTGCTCGTCGACCGCGGCCTTGCCGAAAGCCGTACCCGCGCGCAGGCGCTAGTGATGGCGGGGCTGGTGTTCGCCGGCGACCGCAAGATCGACAAGCCCGGCCAGCAGATCGCCGACGACGTCGTGCTCGACGTGCGCGGGCGCGACCATCCCTGGGTGTCGCGCGGCGGGATCAAGCTCGCCCACGGGCTCGACCATTTCGGCTGGGCGGTGGACGGCACGGTCGCGATCGACGTCGGCTCCTCCACCGGCGGCTTTACCGACGTGCTGCTCACCCGCGGCGCGGCGCGAGTCTATACGGTGGACAGCGGCACCAACCAGCTCGCGTGGAAGCTGCGGCAGGACGACCGCGTCGTCGTCCACGAGCAGACCAGCGCCCGCCTGCTCACCGCGGCTCATATCCCCGAACCGATCGACCTGATCGTCTGCGACGCGAGCTTCATCGCGCTCGCCAAGGTGCTCGACGTGCCGCTGGGCTTCGCGAAGCCGGGCGCGCGGCTGCTCGCGCTGGTCAAGCCGCAGTTCGAGGCGGGGCGCAGCGAGGTCGGCAAGGGCGGGGTGGTTCGCGACCCCGCCGTGCACGCGCGCGTCTGCGATGAGGTCGCCGCGTGGCTCACCGGCGGCGGCTGGCGCGTCGAGGGCGTGACGCCGAGCCCGATCACCGGGCCCGAGGGCAACGTCGAGTTCCTGATCGCCGCGCATGCCCCGGACGCCGGCAGCGATTGAAGGGAGCGGCTGGCACCGCCATGCACATGCCTTCGCTTTTCGTCGTCATCCTGACGAAAGTCAGGATCCATTGCCGCTCCGCTAACGCCTCTTGTGTTGCGTGTCTGGATGCTGACCTTCGTCAGCATGACGAAGATGTAAGGAATAGCGAAATCCCGAATAGGGACAGCCCGCTTGCATTGCATCCCGCCGCACCGCAGACACGGCGCAACCGTTGGACAGGATCGAGCGCGTGAACCAAATCGCTTCCCGGGCGCAGCTGCGCGCAGGCTTTCTCCGCTGGGCGATCGTCACGGTGCCGCTGGTGCTGCTGCTCGGGCTGGCGGCGGGGAGCCTGGTGTCCGCCGGCTCCGACAACGCCTGGTACGCCGCGCTCGCCAAGCCGTCCTTCACCCCGCCGGACTGGGCCTTCCCCGTCGCCTGGACGCTGATCTACGTGCTGCTCGGCGTGGCGTTGGCGATGGTGCTCGATGCACGCGGGGCCACAGGCAGAGGGCCGGCGGTTGCGGCGTTCGCGGTGCAGCTGGTGCTCAATCTTGCGTGGATGCCGCTGTTCTTCGGCGCGCACCGCGTGTCGGCGGCGCTGGTGCTGATCCTGGTGCTGCTCGCGCTGGTGTTGCTCACGACCTGGCTGTTCGCCCGCATCCGCCCGCGCGCGGCGCTGCTGTTCGCGCCGTACATCGCCTGGCTTGCGCTTGCGACCGCGCTCACCTGGCAGATCGACCGGCTCAATCCCGATGCGGAGGCTCTTGTACCGGGGGGCGGGTCCGCCCAAATGACACTCTAGACGCGGGAAGGACCTGACACATGCAATCCGAAAACCGGATCTTCGACGATTTCGCCAAGTTCGTGAACGGTGCCGCCGGCACCATCGCCGGGATGGCGCGCGAGGGCGAGAGCGCCGCGCGCGAGCGCGCCCGCGAGTGGATCGGCGGGCTCGACTTCGTCGCACGCGACGAGTTCGAGGCGGTGAAGGCGATGGCCGCCGCCGCCCGCGACGAGGCGGATGCGCTCAAGGCGCGGATCGAGGCGCTCGAGGCACAGCTGGCGAACTCCGCCCCGGCCGCGGTCGAGCCGCTCGCCGGCGACAGCATCGGCTAAGGCCGGGCTGCGGTTGGCGGGAGCGTCCCATCGCGCTTCCGCCACGCCCAGAAGAGTTTTCCCCAGCTTTCTGATCCGGCGGCGCGCGTCGACCTTGTGTCGGGGCGCGCCGCTTGGCAATTTCGCGGCATGATTTCCGCCGCCGTTGAAAGGACCTGATGCTCGACGAAGCCGAGGATGATCGCGACGCTGCCGCGCCGATCGACATGCTGGAGCGCTATTTCGCGGCGCACGGCTGGTCGCATCAGCGCGACGAGGACGAGATCGTCGCCAAGGTCAAGGGAAGCTGGAGCGAGTTGGAGTTGCGTGCGATCTGGCGCGCCGACGACGGGGTGCTCCAGTTCCTGGCCTTCCCCGACGTGCGCGTTGCCGAGGACCGCCGCGGTTCGGTGTACGAGGCGATCGGGCTGGTCAACGAGCAGCTGTGGATCGGCCATTTCGAGCTGTGGTCGTCGAGCGGCATCCTGCTGTTCCGCCACGCCGCGCTGATCGACGCGGACGAGGCGGCGCTCTCGCTCGACCAGGCCGAGGTGCTGGTCGAAAGCGCGATCGACGAGTGCGAACGCTTCTACCCCGTGTTCCAGTTCGTGCTGTGGGGCGGCAAGTCCCCGCGCGAGGCGATCGCCGCCTCGATGATCGAAACGCAGGGCGAGGCATGAGCGCGCCGCTTCCCGGACCGCTCTGGCTGGTCGGCTGCGGCAACATGGCCGGCGCGATGCTGCGCCGCTGGCTCGCCGCCGGCACCGTCGATGCCGGCGACGTGACCGTCATCAATCGCAGCGGCACGCTGCCGATCGAGGGCATTTGCGTCGTCACCGCGGTGCCCGAGGACGCGCCGCCACCCGCGACGCTGATGCTGGGCATGAAGCCGCAGCAACTCGACACCGTCGCCGCGACGGCGGTCGGCCAGCTGCGGCCACGGCTGCTGCTCTCGATCCTCGCCGGCGTGGAGAACGCCACGCTCGCGGCGCGCTTCCAGGCGGAGGCGATCGTGCGGGCGATGCCCAACCTGCCGGTATCGATCGGCAAGGGCGTCGTCGCGCTCCACAGCGACAGCTGCGACGCTGCGCTGCGCGATGCCGCCGCCGCACTGATGGCGCCGCTGGGGCTGGTCGAGTGGATCGGCGACGAGCCGTTGTTCGACGTGGTGACCGCACTGTCGGGCTGCGGACCGGGGTTCGTGTTCCGCTTCGTTGACGCGATGGCCGCCGCCGGTGCCGCACTGGGCCTGCCCAAGGATCAGGCGCAACGGCTGGCGATCGCCACCGTCGAGGGCGCCGGGCTGCTCGCCGGCGACGCCGACGTCTCGCCCGCGACGCTGGCCGACCGGGTGGCGAGTCCCGGCGGCTCGACCCGCGAAGGGCTCAACGTGCTGGATCGCGACGACGCGCTGCGCCGGCTGCTGGCGGAGACGCTGGCGGCCTCGGCCCGGCGCAACGCCGAAATGGCCGCCGCCGCGCGCGGGTAGCTCCCATCGCGCGTTCCCCGGCGGAGGCCGGGGCCCAGTTGCGATGGTGCCGGGGTCGGGCATCTCGCTGCGGCATCCCCGACCGGGCCCCGGCCTCCGCCGGGGAACGGCTGGGTTCCTTCCGGGTCAGCGCTCGCCCAGCGCGCGGATCATCGCGCGGTCGGCGTCGGGGATCAGACTTTCCAGCACGGTCCAGAAACCGGCGACCGCCTCCGGTCCGGCCGCCTGGTACGCCTTGGCGAGCCGCTCGCGCAGCAGCTGGTAGACCCGCGCCTCCAGCGCCGTGCCCTCCGCGGTCAGCCGCAGCAGCCGCTTGCGCGCGTCGCGATCGTCGCTGCGGCTCTCGACCAGCCCGCGCTCGGCGAGGTCGCCGAGCACCCGGCCGAGCGACTGCTTGGTGATCGCCAGCAGCCGCAGCAGCTCGCTCACCGACAGGCTGGGCTTGCGCGCGATGAAGTAGAGCGCGCGATAATGCGCCCGTCCAAGCTTCTGCGCGTCGAGCTCCGCATCGGCGACCCGCGTCAGGCTCGACTGGCCGAAATAGAGCAGCTCGAACCCGCGGCGGATTTCGGTTTCCCGCAGGAACTGCGCCGAGGCGGCGAGGTTTGGGACAGTCATGTTGACCTGTTCTGCCAGTGGCCTTAGGCCACCGCAAGCCGGAACGGCACCGCGCCTTTTTGCGCCGACGGAGCAGACCATGACCGACCAGTCCGATGTTCGCTTTCCTCTGACCCCGAACGCCTCGCCGCTTCCGGCCAGCGAGCGTGCGGAGAAGCTGGTGAGCCCGGGCTTCGGTCGGGTCTTCACCGATCACATGGCGATCGCACGCTGGTCCGACGAGAAGGGCTGGCACGATGCGCAGATCGTCGCGCGCGGGCCCGTGCAGATGGATCCGGCCGCAGCCGTGCTCCATTACGCGCAGGAGATTTTCGAGGGGCTCAAGGCCTATCGGCTGGAGGACGGCGGCATCGGCCTGTTCCGTCCCGAAGAGAATGCCAAACGCTTCCAGCGCTCGGCGAAGCGGCTCGCGATGCCCGAACTGCCCGAGGACCTGTTCCTCGCCTCGTGCCGCGAGCTGTCGCTGGTCGAGCGCGACTGGATCCCGGGGGGCGAGGGCGGGGCGCTCTACCTGCGTCCCTTCATGTTCGCGAGCGAGGTGTTCCTGGGGGTGAAGCCCTCGGCCGAATATCTCTACATCGTGCTCGCCTCGTCGGTCGGCGCCTATTTCAAGGGCGGCGCGCCCAGCGTCTCGCTGTGGGTGTCGCAGGAATACAGCCGTGCGGCGGCCGGCGGCACCGGCGATGCCAAGTGCGGCGGCAACTATGCCGCCAGCCTGGTCGCGCAGGCCGAGGCGATCCGCCAGGGCTGCGACCAAGTCGTGTTCCTCGACGCGGCCGAACGCCGCTGGATCGAGGAACTGGGCGGCATGAACATCTTCTTCGTCTTCGACGACGGCAGCATGCAGACGCCGCCGCTGACCGGCACGATCCTGCCGGGCATCACCCGCGATTCGATCCTGCGCATCGCCCGCGACCAGGGGCTCACCGTCCGCGAGGAGCGCTACGGCATCGACCAGTGGGAGGCGGATGCGAAGAGCGGCCGCCTGCGCGAGGCGTTCGCCTGCGGCACCGCCGCGGTGGTGACGCCGATCGGCAAGGTCTCCTCGCCCGACGGCAGCTTCTCGATCGGCAACGGCGGCCCCGGCGAGCGCACGATGGCGCTGCGCGAGACGCTGGAGAACCTCCAGCGCGGCCGCGCCGCCGATCCCTATGGCTGGCTCGAGCGGATCGACGGATAACCCCTTCCCACGACGCCCGCGCCCGGTATAAGGCGCGCGGCTGTTGGGGCGTCGCCAAGCGGTAAGGCAACGGTTTTTGGTACCGTCATACGCAGGTTCGAATCCTGCCGCCCCAGCCATCTGTTTTCCTTGCGTTTATTCCCCCTTTACAGGTTGTTGCGGATAGCAGCGGCGTGCGCGGCTGCAGCGGCGGCGTGCCGGTCGAGTGCGTCTGCAATCGCGCGCAGGTCGGTGGTCGCGACGCCGCGGGATGCTTCGAGCTTGGCCCGGAAGGAGCGGCGCTCGATGCGCAGCGCCGCAGCCGCGCGGGCTGTGCCGAACAGGTCGGCGGCCTCCCGCAGCAGCGTTATCCGGCGTGCACGCTCGCCCATGCTGAGCCTGTTTTTAGGCTCGCTCTTTTCCGCCTCCTTGATCGGTTCACCACATGGGCGGGGGGCGGCGGGGGATTGGGTGGCAATCGCTGACGAGGGCGAGGACGGGACGGTGCCCGTCGACGTGAATCGTAGCGAACCGGCCGCGCACGGCGAGGACATCGCAATGCGCGCCGCGGGGGCCGAGGCCGAGGAAGACCGCGCGGTCGCCGCTGGCCACGGCGCCGGTCGGTTGGCGCGGGGCTCCATCACCGCTGGCCCTTGGCATCGGCGAAGGTCTTCACGATCAGCACCGGGATGCAGAGCATCGCGACAACGATGCCGCCGGCGAGGACCAGGGCGCGCAGAGTGCGGCGGGTCATCTCCCGCCGTTTGAGGACGCGGCGGGCGGTCACAGGCCCTCTCCGGCGGGATCGCAGCGGGTGCAGCTGGTCGTCGTCGCCCAGCTGGGCATGTCGTGATCTTGGGTCGAGGTGCCGCAGCCGCGGCAGACGCGCGGGTGGCGACGCGGATCCGCGTCGGCGAGCTGCTGGTAGACGTCGGCATCGAACGGCATCACCGCGGCGATCGCCTCGAGCGTTTCCCGCCTGCGGGCGCGGACGCCCGGCGCCTCAAGCATGATCAGGATCGAGACGAAGTCCTCGCGAGCCGCGAGCATGTCGGCGGACAGTTCGCCGGCCCCGACCAACGCGGTACACAGGTCGGTCAGGCGCGCGGCGAGGTCGCGGATATCCAGCCCCACCGCCTTGCGGCGCAGGCGCAGATAGCCCTCGGGGGTCAGCGGCTGCGCGTCAGGAACGCGGGGGAGGAACCGCGTGCGCGGCGACGTAGCGAAAGCGTGGCGGTGGAGCATGACGGGCATCCTTTCGGGGCACGGGGCAAAGCTGGGGCGATGCCGGCAGCGGGGTCGCAGCCGGGGGGAAGGGGCACTCGGGGAGAAGCGGGAGCGCGGCGCGGGCCGCGATGGATCAGCCGCTCATGGGATCAGGCGCGCGGGCGACGCTGGGGCCGTCCTCATTGGCGGGCACGCGGGTGTCGTCGTTGGCGGGCAGGGGGAGGCGCTTGGGGCCCAGGTTGCGGTTGCCGAAGGGCAGGTGGACCAGCGGGCTCGGCATCGCGCTGGGCACGATGGTGCGCACCGCCTCCAGCTGGGCGACGAAGGTGTGGCCGCAGTGGTGGTTGGTGCAGACGTAATCGAGCTCCCGCACCAGCGGCGCGATCTGGGCGCTGCTGCGCACGATCGCGCGCGATCGGCAGTGTGGGCAATCGAAGGTGGGCTGGCGCGGACGCGCGATGCGACTCATTGGTGGGAACCCCCGGCTTTCCCGACCGGCCCCGCGCCGGTCTTGAGGAAACTGAACAGCCGGCGCTTGACGGCGGCGACGGCGCTCTCGGCCTCGTCGGCCTCCAGCAGCGCGCGCTGCACGTCGTTGGGGCTGTGGCCGGGCTGACAGACCGGCAAACTGGCGGCGATCAGGTCGCCGAATTCGCGAGCGGCGGTCGCCACCTCGCCGGAAAGGGTGCGCGCGCAGGCGGTGCGCTCGGCAACGACGATCTCCAGCTTGGCGGCATAGGCGTCGTGCAGCGGCGCATTCTCGCCGCCAGCAGCGATGAAGGCGGCGTCGAGCGCGATCGCCTAGGCGAAGCTGGGGCAGGAGGTCGTCGCCTCGTTGGTCCAGTCGCGGATGCACGCGATCGAGCGACCGGCGACCGCCGCCGCCGCCGGGTAGCCGAGGCGACCGGCGATCTGCAGCACGGCATCCGCCGAGGTGTCGGGGGTTTTTGCCGTCGCGGCCTGCTGGTGGGCGCGAATGGAGGTGCTGTCGATCATCTGGATGTCACCGTCGTGCGCAGCGGTGATGGCGTTCATCAGCCGATCCCAGACGTCCGCCTTTCGCCATCGCACGAAGCGGTTGTAGCAGGTGGTACGCGGACCATAGCGCTCGGGCAGGTCGCGCCACGGCGCGCCGGATCGTAATACCCAGAAGATGCCGTTCAGCACGCGGCGGTCGTCGACACGCGGCACGCCCCGGGGCTTGTTCGGTAACGGCGGCTCAATCACGCGCCATTCGTAGTCGGTCAGATCATATCGGCTCATGCCAACGCTGAGTCAGTGTTCTGCTCGGCAGTAAAGTCGGCAATTTGGAATCAGATTGCGGACACAGCTTTGCATTGCATGTCCGTCCTGCTGTGCCCAGAACCGCGCGGCGGTCGATGCTTCACCGCCCATTCGCTAGGTGTTCAGTCCCGGCATCTGGTGGATCGGATTGACGATGAAGCGTTCTGGCTCTGAGGTCCAGAGCTTGGCGATGTATTCGTAGGGTGTGAGGCCGCTG
>NZ_JBIUCZ010000028.1:0-47696 GCF_047975845.1 Sphingomonas mangrovi
CGCACACCGTTCCGCATACGAGAGCTGTCGGTACCTGGTTCCCATCGCAACACCTCAACCTGGTGTTGCACTTCGTTTGTGAACTCGGGGGATCCATTGCCGCAGCGCTTGCGACTCTGACGCTGCGTGTCTGGATGCTGACTTCCGTCAGCATGACGGAAGAAAAGGGTTCCGCAAAGGACTGGGATCCGTGGCGGTGTCGACGTCGCGCCGGGCTACCGCGGGCCCCTGCCTCTGCAGGAGCCCGGGCGAGTCAGCGCTTCACCGGCAGGCAGGACTTGACCGCCGAGCAGGCGCGGCTCGCCTCGGCGCTGGAGGCGTAGGGGCCGACCAGCAGCTTGGTGACGGTGCCGGCCTTGACGTATTCGGGGCTGCGGCCCGGGAACTTGCCGCGCACCTGCGACCACAGCGACTGGGCGCCGCCCGCCTCGCGGAAGGCGCCGAGTTGGACGCGCCATGCGCCACTGGCGGGTGCCGCGGTGCGGACCGGCGCCGCTGCAGTGGGCGCGCGGGCTGGGGCAGGCTGCGGCGCGGCCGCGGGCCTCGCCGGCGTGGGCTGAACCGTCGTGGTGCGTGCCGGGGTCGGCTGGACGGTCGCGGTGCGTGCCGGTGTGGGCTGGACGGTCGCGGTGCGCGCCGGGGTCGGCTGCACGGTTGCGGTGCCCGATCCGGGCGGGGTGGTCGACACCGTCATCGGCGCGGCCGCCACCGCATTCGTGCCGAGCTGCGGGCGCGACGCCTGCGCCTCGATCGTGCGCGCCACTTCCATCGCCCGCTGGCGATCCTGCAGCGAGACGTATTTGTCCATCTGGGCGAGTGTCTGCGACGCCTGCGGCAGCCCGGAGCTCGACGCCCGCGTCATCAGCGCATAGGCGCGCACCCAGTCCTTGCCGACGGCATCGCCGTTGAACAGCATCGTGCCGAGCACGAACTGCGCACGAGCCTCGCCGCGCGCGGACGCCTGTTCCAGCCACTTGGCCGCTTCCTGACGCCGGCCGTTCTGGAACAGGATCAGCCCGTAGTTGGTCACCGCCTGCGGATGGCCCTGCGCCGCCGCCTTGGCGTACCATTGCTCCGCCTGCGCCGGATCGGCGGGGACGCCGCGGCCGAGCTTGTACGCCTGCGCCAGGTTGAACTGGGCATCGGGGTCGCCCTTGACCGCCGGGCCGCGCCATTCCTGCACGGCGCGCGCGAAATCGCCGCGCGTCCAGGCGTCCACCCCGTCCTTGACGTCGGCGAACGCCGGCTGGGCGAGCAGCAGCAGCGCTGCGCTTCCGAGAAAAACCTTGCCTCGCATCGTCTTCATCCTTCCGCGTGGCTGCCCGCTTATCGTCGCTCGGCGCCGTACGCCACCCTTGCGGCACCGACTTGCGGCGGTCCGCACCATGCGCCTGGTGACGGCATTAACCTAATCTTGATGGCGAAGACGCCAGGGTGTTCGCGCAACAACGGGGACATGGATGTGCGAAGCGACGACGGCAGAGACGAAGGCACGGCGACGACCGGCCGCGTGGCGCTGTCGATCGGCCTCAGCGCGCTGCTGTTCGGCGGGCTGACCGTCGGCTGTACCGCCGTCGATCCGAAGCGGGTGGCCGATGCCAACGCGACCGCGCGCGTCGACGCGCGCAGCGCCGCGCTGGCCGCGAAGGCGGAGGCGGCGATCGCCCGGCGCAAGGGCGCGGCCGCGGTGCGCTACGCCGAGCGCGCGGTCGCGCTCGACCCGGCCGATCCGCGCTATCGCTCGCTGCTCGGCCATGCCTATCTCCATGCCGGGCGCTTCGCCTCGGCAGCGCAGGCGTGCGGCGATGCGCTCAGCCTCGATCCGCGCGACGGCCGCGCCGCGCTCGACCTGGCGCTGGCGCAGACCGCGCTCGGCGACTGGACGGCGGCGCGCAGCACGCTGGCGACCTATGCCGAGATCCTCTCGCCTGCCGACCGCGGGCTGACGCTGGCGCTGGCCGGCGATCCGATCGGCGGCGCGACGCTGATCGGGCAGGAGGCGCGAGGCCCCACCGGAACGGCGACCGCGCGGCAGAACCTGGCGCTGGCGCTGGCGCTCGCCGGGCGCTGGCCCGAAGCGCGTGCCGTCGCGGCCGTCGATGTGCCGGCCGACCAGCTCGAGCAGCGCATGCAGAAATGGATGACCTTCGTGCGGCCGACGACCTCGTCGCAGCAAGTCGCGACGCTGCTCGGCGTGCAGGCGGTGGAGGATGCCGGCCAGCCTGCGGCGCTCGCGCTCGTACGCACGACGCCCGCGACGGCGGTGGCCGAAGCGGCCGTGCCTTCCGTCGAGCCGGTTTCCCCGGAGCCGGCGATCGAAGCGGCGGGGGCGTCCGCGAACGACGGCTCCGTCGTGGTGGCGGGGGTACGCTTCGCGCCGTTGCGCGAGATCGTCCAGCCGATCGCCGGCATCGCCGCGGCGATCCTGCCGAGTGCCGGGACACCCGTCGCACCGCGCGTCGTTCAGAGTGCAGCCGCAGCGCCGGTGCCCGCTCCGACGCGGGGACGCTATTACGTCCAGCTCGGCGCGTATGACAGCAGCGCGGTTGCGCACGATGCCTGGGACGCGGCGCGGCGCCGCTATCGCGCGCTGGCCGGGCTCACGCCGTCGGGCGCCGAGGCGCGGGTCGGCGGCGACGATTACTACCGCCTGTCGGTCGGCGGATTCGCACGGGGCGAGGCGCTGGCGCTGTGCCGACGGCTGCGCGGGCAGGGCGGCCGCTGCTTCGTGCGCGATCGCGCGGGCGACGCCGTTGCTAGCTGGACCGCGCCGGGCGCGCAGCTCGCCGCGCGCTGAGCGCGGCTAGAGGAAGCGCCCGCCCTTCATCACGCGCAGCGTCTTGCCTTGGACGGGCAGGCCGTCGAACGGGGTATTGCCGGCCTTGGCGGCCATCTTCTCGGCGGAGACCAGCCACGGCGCGTCGGCGTCGGCGACCAGCAGGTCGGCGGGGCTGCCGGCCGCGAGCGTGCCGGTGTCGAGCCCGAGCACCCGCGCGGGATTGGCCGCAAGCATCGCGAACAGCCGCTCCAGCGAGAGGACCTCGTCGCGCACCAGCCCCAGTCCGAGCGCGAGCAGCGTCTCGGCGCCGGCCATGCCCTCGCTCGAGTCGGTGAAGGGCAGCCGCTTCTCCTCCGGCCCGCGCGGGTCGTGGCCCGAGCAGAGCACGTCGACGGTGCCGTCGCGCACGGCGGCGAGCGCGGCCTGCCGGTCGCTCTCCGCCCGCAGCGGCGGCGAGAGATGCGCGAAGGTGCGATAGTCGCTGAGCGCATTGTCGGAGAGCAGCAGGTGCGCCGGGGTGATGCCGCAGGTCACCGGCAGTCCGCGCGCCTTGGCCCGGCGGACCAGGTCGAAGCCGGCGGCGGTGGTCACCTGGCGGAAATGGATCGCGGCACCGGTCTGTTCGACCAGCATCAGGTCACGCGCGATCGCCAGCGCCTCGGCGACCGCGGGGGCGGCGGGGAGGCCGAGACGGGTCGCGGTTTCGCCGGTGGTGGCAATCGCGCCTGCGGCGAGCCCGCCATCCTCGGCATGCGCGATCAGCGTCAGTCCGCAGTCGTGCGCATAGCGCAGCACCTTGTGCATCACGCCGGTATCGGCGATCCAGCGGCGGCCGGTCGCGACCGCGCGCGCGCCGGCGCTGGCGGTGATCGCCATTTCGGCGAGGTCGGTGCCTTCGAGGCCGCGGGTGGCGGCGGCGATGGGGTGGATCCACAGGTCGGGCTTGCCCGCCTTGGCGGCGCGCTCGACGATACCGGGGCCGTCGAGCACCGGCGACTGGTCCGGCATCAGCCCGACGCGGACGATGCCGCCGGCGCGAAACGCCGCCGGATCGACCGCGAACACGCCCAGATCGACGATCGCGGGCGCGAGCAGCTTGCCGGCGAGGTCGATGCGCTCGGCCCCCTCGGGCACCGCCACGTCGCCGGCGGCGGCGATGCGGTCGCCGTCGATCAGCAACGTGCCCTTCGACACGCCGTTTGCGGGGCAGACGAGCGTCGCGTTGACGAAGGCGACCGTCATGCCCAGCCCTCCACGCCGCGCGAGCGACGGGTCAGCACGTCCAGGCAGGCCATGCGGACCGCCACGCCCATCTCGACCTGTTCGGTGATTGCCGAGCGATCGAGGTCGTCGGCGACTTCGGAGGTGATCTCGATGCCGCGGTTCATCGGGCCCGGGTGCATCACCAGCGTGCCGGGGGCGGCGCGCTTCAGCCGTTCGGAGGTGAGGCCGTAGCGCATGTGATACTCGCGGGTGGAGGGAATGAAGCCGCCGTTCATGCGCTCGTTCTGGAGGCGGAGCATCATCACCACCTCGGCGCCGTCGAGGGCCGCGTCGAAGTCGGTGAAGGGCGTGACGCCCATCCGCTCGATCTCCGCGGGCATCAGCGTCGAGGGGGCGACGACGCGCACCTCGGCGGCGAGGGCGGTGAGCGCGAGGATGTTGGAGCGCGCGACGCGGCTGTGGAGGATGTCGCCGCAGATCACGACCTTGCGGTGCGCGATCGCGCCGGTGCGGCGGCGGATGGTGAGCGCGTCGAGCAGCGCCTGCGTCGGATGCTCGTGCCAGCCGTCGCCGGCGTTGAGCACCGGGCAGTCCACCTTGCCGGCGATCAGCTTGACCGCGCCCGAGGCGGAATGGCGGATGACGATCACGTCGGCGCGCATCGCGTTCAGCGTGACGGCGGTGTCGATCAGCGTCTCGCCCTTCTTCACGCTCGACTGCGCCGCGTGCATGTTGACGACGTCGGCGCCGAGCCGCTTGCCGGCGATTTCGAACGACAGCAGCGTGCGCGTCGAGTTTTCGAAGAAGGCGTTGATCTGGGTGATGCCGTCCAGGCGCCGGTCGCTCTTGGCGCGGGAGCGGTTGGCCTCGACCCATTGCTCCGCCTCGTCGAGGAGGAACAGGATCTCGTGCGGCTGGAGCCCCTCGATACCGGTCAGGTGACGGTGCGGGAAGACGGCGCCGTCCGGGATCTGGGCGGCGGGACGATGATCGGAAGGTTGCATCGAAGCGCTCGCCTAACGGCCGCGGCGGGCACGCGCAAGGCGTGCCTGCGGACGATCAGGCGAGGCGAAGCTGCGGACGGCGCCCGAACAGCGCCGGCAGCCCGGCGGTGAGCGCCAGATACAGCGCCATAAGCCCGGCGAACCACAGCGCGTCGTTGCGCGCGAGCATCCACACGATCGCGGGGGTGAAGTTCTCGGTCCCGCCCAGCACCATCGCGGTGAGGTAGGTCACGACCTCGTAGGCGACGAACGCGCCGGCGAGCGCCGCGACCATGCGCGTGAGCGACAGCGTGCCGGTGTGGCCGCGCACCGTGGCGGCGACGGCGAAGCCGGCGAGCGCGCTGACCGCGATCGCCACCCCGCGCAGGATCGTCATGGGATCGGTCGGATAGCCGAGGAAGCCGAAGCCGATGATCTGGTTCAGCCCCCAGGCGCCGAGCACCGCCAGCACGCCGCTGCGGCGGGGCAGGGTGAGCGCGGCGGCGGCCGCGATCGCGGCGAATGGCGTCATGCAGGCGAGCGCGAAGCTGCCGAGGACCGCCGCCCCGTCGATGGTGACGAGCCAGCTGAAATCGCGGGCGGAACTGCTGCTGCGGGAGGCCATGTCGTTCGTCCTGTGGTTCGTTCTTCGAGCCCCGGCGGAGCCGGGCGGCTAGTGGTTCACCAGCGCGTCGATCGCAGCCTGCAAGATATGCGCCGCGGCCATTTTGTCCACCGCTTCCGCGCGCTTGGCCCGGCTCATGTCCTGTTCGATCAGCACCCGCTCGACCGCGACGGTTGACCAGCGCTCGTCCCACAGCAGGATCGGCTGCCCCAGATCCTGGAGGTTGCGGGCGAAGGCGCGGGTCGATTGGGTGCGCGGCGAATCGCTGCCGTCCATGTTGAGCGGGAGGCCGATCACCAGCGCGACCGTCTGCCGCTCGGCGATCAACGCGACGAGCGCGGCCCGGTCCTTGGTGAACTTGGTGCGGCGGATCAGCAGCGCGGGGCTGGCGAAGCTCCAGCCGGCGTCGCAGGCGGCGGTGCCGATCGTCTTGGTGCCGACGTCGAGCCCGAGCAGGCGGCCGCCCGCGGGGAGCGCGGCGCGGAAGACGCCGGGGTCGGTGGTGATCATCGCGCGCCCCGTCATCGTGCCTGCCACGCCTTCAGCCGGCGCGCGGCGTCGGCGCGCACGCTGCCCCAGAACAGGCTGTAGTCGTAGACGTGATAGTTGTTGCCCGGCAGCACATAGCCGCCGAGCTCGGGCGGGTTCGTGCCGATCAACAGAAAGCCGCGTGAATCGCAGCGCGCGCCGACGCGGCCCGGCTCTAGCGTGGCGGTGGTGAGGTTCGCGTCGGGGAACAGCGTGCCGAGATTGGCGCTCGCCGGCGCCGCCGCGTTGGGCGTGCCGGTGATCGGGTTGGTGCAGACCAGCGGCGTGCCGCGGCGGCTCGCGCCGGTGAAGCCGGTGGTGGCGTCGAAGGTGTCGGTGATCAGCTTCGGCTCCGCCGGCTCGGCGAAGCTCTGCCACGAAAGGATGCAGCCGGCCTGATCGGCAGCGGCGCATTCGGGCAGGCCGAGCGCCGGCAGGTCGGCGGTGCGCGACACCGGCCAGCCAACCACATAGGCCGCGACGATCCGGCGGGCGAGCGGCGTGCCCGCCACGCGATCCTTCAGCAGGCGGGTGAGGTGCAGCGCGCCCTGGCTGTGCCCGGCGAGGACGATCGGCCGGTTCGGGTCGACCTGGCTCAGGAACGAATCGAACGCGCGCAGCACGTCGGCATAGGCGAGGTCGAGCGCGCGCTGCGCGTCGTCGGCGGTGGTGAGGAACGCGCCGAAGGTCGCCTGGCGATAGCGTGGCGCCCAGACGTCCCCCATTGCGTTAAACGCGCTGGCCTGTCCGCGCAGGAACAGTTCGGCGCGGCCGTTCGCCTCCTGGTCGTCGAGCGGCGCGTTCCACTGGTTCTTGCGCAGGTACGAGGTCGGGTGGATGAAGAACACCGCCGCCGGTGCGGTCTGCGGCACGCCCATACCGGGCGGCGTCCAGCGCGCCGGGTTGTTCCGAATGTCCGGCCGCGCCAGCCACATGCCCTCGTCGGCATAGGCGTCGGGCGCGGCGGCCGGCTGCGCGGTGAAGCGCGTGCTCGGCACCATGCTCCAGCGCAGGATCTCCGCGCCGAACATCCGATACGCGAAGACGCTGCCGATCGCCAGCATGACCAGAATTGCCACTCCGTAGAGGAATTTGCGGGCCACCCGGGCTCTCCATTGTGCAGTGCAGCAACGCGACCGGCGATGCAACCGCCTTGCCCTGCGGCAAGCGTGCGCGTTGTGCAACCGCCGGGGCGGCCGGACGCAGGCGAGGGCGCTTCAGATATGAGGTCGTCGCGACATGGATGGGTTACTACCCACGTTCTCGTCATCCTGACGGAAGTCACGATCCATTGCCGCAGCGCTGATGGCCTCGGCGACGAGCGCCCGGACGCTGACTGCCGTCGGCGCGACGGGAGGGGAGTTTCGCGGAGCCCTTGCTTGTCGCCGCGGTGCGGGAATGCTAGCCGCGGGCCATGTCCGTAGACACCGTAACCGTGAAGCGCGTGGCGAGCCTCGCGCGCATCGCCATCACCGATGCCGAGGCCGAGCGCCTCGCGCCCGAACTCGGCAATATCCTCGGCTGGATCGAGCAACTTGGGGAGGTCGACACCAGCGCGGTCGAGCCGATGACCGCCGTCATCCCCAACACGCTGCGCCTGCGCGACGACGTCGTCACCGACGGCGACGTGCGCGACGCGGTGCTCGCCAACGCCCCTCAGGCCGAACATGGCTTCTTCGCCGTGCCCAAGGTGATCGAATAGTGACCGAGCTTACCGACCTGACCGTCGCCGGCATCCGAGACGGCGTGCGCTCCGGCGCCTTTTCCGCGCGCGACGTCGCCGACGCGTTCGTGACCGCGGTGTCGCGTGCCAAGGAGCTCAACGCGTTCCTGGTGGAGACGCCCGACCATGCGCTCGCCGCCGCCAAGCAGGCCGACGACGCGCGCGCCGCCGGCGAGACGCTGAAGCCGCTGGCCGGCGTGCCGATCGGCATGAAGGACCTGTTCTGCACCAAGGGCGTGCCGTCCACCGCGGCGAGCCACATCCTCGAAGGCTTCACGCCGACCTATGAGTCGACCGTGTCCCAGCGGCTATGGGACGCGGGTGCCGGCATGCTCGGCAAGCTCAATATGGACCAGTTCGCGATGGGCTCGTCCAACGAGACCTCGGCGTACGGCAACGTGGTCTCGCCGTGGCGGCGCGGCGGCGGCGACAATGCGTCGCTCGCCCCCGGAGGCTCGTCGGGCGGCAGTTCCGCGGCGATCGCGGCGCGGCTGTGCCCGGCGGCGACCGGCACCGACACCGGCGGTTCGATCCGCCAGCCCGCCGCCTTCACCGGCATCAGCGGCATCAAGCCGACCTACGGCCGCTGCTCGCGCTGGGGGGTGATCGCCTTCGCCTCGTCGCTCGACCAGGCGGGGCCGATGGCGCGCGACGTGCGCGACTGCGCGATCATGCTGGAGGCGATGTCGGGGTTCGATCCGAAGGACTCGACCTCGCTCGATCTTGCGGTGCCGCAGTGGGAGGCGGGGCTTTCGTCCAACCTCGCCGGCAAGCGCGTCGGCATTCCCAAGGAATATCGCGTCGACGGCATGCCGTCGGAGATCGAGACGCTGTGGCAGCAGGGCATCGACTGGCTGAAGGATGCCGGCGCCGAGATCGTCGAGGTGTCGCTGCCGCACACCAAATACGCGCTGCCGGCCTATTACATCATCGCGCCGGCGGAGGCGTCCTCCAACCTCGCGCGCTACGATGGCGTGCGCTACGGCCAGCGCGAGCTGCCCGACGGCGCGAACCTGCAGGACATGTACGCCGCCACCCGCGCCGCCGGCTTCGGTGACGAGGTCAAGCGCCGCATCATGATCGGCACCTATGTGCTCTCCGCCGGCTTCTACGACGCCTATTACACCCAGGCGCAGAAGGTGCGGACGCTGATCGCACAGGACTTCGAGAAGGCTTGGGGGCAGTGCGACCTGCTGCTCACCCCGACGGCGCCGTCGGCGGCGTTCGCGCTGGGCGAGAAGTCGGCCGATCCGATCGCCATGTACCTGAACGACGTCTTCACCGTGCCCTCGTCGCTCGCCGGGCTGCCGGCGATGAGTGTTCCGGGCGGGCTGGACGCGGGCGGGCTGCCGCTCGGCCTGCAGGTGATCGGCAAGCCGCTCGACGAGCAGGGCGTGCTCAACGCCGGTCTCGCGCTGGAAGAGCGCGCCGGCTTCACCGCACGGCCGGAGGCGTGGTGGTGATTGAACCCTATCGTCTCCAGTGTTACTTTCGGTAACACTGGAGACGATGATGAACATTCAGACTCGCATCACGGACGAAGCCCGCGTCAACATGACCAGCAAGGGCCAGGTGCTTTTGCCCAAGGTCATTCGCGACAAGCTGGGTCTGGTGCCGGGTTCGCGCGTGCGCGTCGGCATCAACGACCGGGGCGAGGCCGTGGTGCTGCCGGATACCCGCAAGGAAACGCCTGAGGAGCGTCGCGCGCGGATCGAGGCGAGCATCCGGTCGGTGGCGGGCACGCTCAACACCGGCATGACGACGGACGAGATGATGCGCGAATTGCGGGGGGATGATCCGTTCGTGTGATCTATGTCGATACCAACATCGTCCTGGACATACTCGAAGGCGACGCCGACTGGTTCGACTGGTCGGTTCGAGCGCTCGAAGATGCGCGCAACGCAGGGCGCGTCGTGACCGGGCCGGTGGTCGCTGCCGAGTTCGGGCACTATCTCGCCTCGCCGGACGCGCTGTCGCACCGGCTGGAGGCGCTGATGATCGAACTCGTCGATGCGGATGTCGAGGGCGCCTGGCTCGCGGGTCGCGCCTATCGCGAGTATCGCAGGCGCGGCGGCGAACGGTCGTCGCTGCTGCCCGACTTCCTGATCGGCGGGCATGCGCAGGCGCTCGGCGCCACCGTGCTGACCCGCGATCCGCGCCGGTTCCGCTCTTATTTTCCCGACCTTCCTCTCATCACGCCGGAAACAACCCATGACTGACTCCACCTACCGCATCCGTGGCGCGACCGGCGACTGGGAGGTCGTGATCGGCCTGGAGGTCCATGCCCAGGTGACCTCCAATGCCAAGCTGTTCTCGGGCGCGGCGACCGCGTTCGGGGCGGAGCCGAACAGCCAGGTCAGCCTGGTCGACGCGGCGATGCCCGGCATGCTGCCGACGCCGAACCGCGAGTGCATCCGCCAGGCGGTGCGTACCGGCATGGCGATCGACGCGCAGATCAACAAATGGTCGCGCTTCGACCGCAAGAACTATTTCTACGCCGATCTGCCGCAGGGCTATCAGATCAGCCAGCTCTACCACCCGCTGGTGGGCGAGGGCCGGCTGACGATCAGCCTGGACGAGAAGGATCCGGACGCCGAAACCAAGGAGATCGGCATCGAGCGCATCCACGTCGAACAGGACGCGGGCAAGCTGATGCACGACCAGCATCCGACGCGCTCCTATGTCGACCTCAACCGCTCGGGCGTGGCGCTGATGGAGATTGTCAGCCGCCCGGACATGCGCTCGCCCGCCGAGGCCGGCGCCTATGTCCGCAAGCTGCGCACGATCCTGCGCTATGTCGGCTCGTGCGACGGCAACATGGAGGAAGGCTCGATGCGCGCCGACGTGAACGTCAGCGTGCGCAAGCCCGGCGAGCCGTTCGGCACGCGGACCGAGACCAAGAACGTCAACTCGGTGCGCTTCGTCATGGCGGCGATCGAGCATGAGGCACGCCGCCAGGTCGACGTGCTGGAAGACGGCGGCCGCATCGTCCAGGAAACCCGCCTGTTCGATCCCGACCGCGGCGAGACCCGCTCGATGCGCTCCAAGGAAGACGCGCACGACTATCGCTACTTCCCCGATCCCGACCTGCTGCCGCTCGAACTCGACGACGCGTTCCTTGAGGAATGCCGCCAGTCGCTGCCCGAGCTGCCGGATGCCAAGCGTCAGCGCTACGAGCAGGCGCTGGGGCTTTCCGCCTACAACGCCGCGGTGCTGACCGCCGAGGCGGAGACGGCGCGCTGGTTCGAGGCGCTGCTCGCCGAAAGCGCGCTGGTGCAGAAGAAGGGCGAGGCCGAAGTCGCCAAGGCCGCGGCGAACTGGCTGATCTCCGACCTGTTCGGCGCGCTCAATCGTCTGGGCAAGGGCATCGGCGAGAGCCCGGTGAGCCCCGCGCAGGGCGCCGAGCTGCTCGGCCTGATCGCCGACGGGACCATCTCCAACACGCTGGGCAAGCAGGTGTTCGAGATCATGCTGGAGACCGGCGACGGCGCCGGCACAATCGTCGAGGAGCGCGGGCTCAAGCAGACCAGCGACACCGGCGCGATCGAGGCGGTGATCGCCGAGGTGATGGAAAAGAACGCCGACAAGGTCGCCGACTACCGCGGCGGCAAGGACAAGCTGTTCGGCTTCTTCGTCGGCCAGACGATGAAGGCGATGGGCGGCAAGGCCAACCCGGCGGTGGTCAACGAACTGCTCAAGAAGACGCTCGGGTGATCCGCGCGACCGCCGCGGCGCTGCTCTGGCTGGCAGTCCCCGCGGCGGTCGCACGCGACTCGACGTCGAGCGACTGGCGCACGCCGAATCCGGCCGAGCTGCTGGTGCTCGACCTCGACCGCGGGCGGCTGGTGATCGAGCTGGCACCGGCGATCGCGCCCGAGGCGGTGCAGCGGGTGCGCGTGCTCGCGAAGCGCGGCACCTATGACGGGCTGCTCGTCCATCGCGTCATCCCCGAGCTGATCCAGACGGGCAATCCGAACAACCGCGACGGCGGCCACACCGAGTTGCCCGACCTCGCGCCCGAGTTCTTCTTCGAGCTGCCGTCGACCGGCGCGACCACCGTCCGCAGCGCGAACGACGTTGCCGAGGGATGGATCGGCAGCCTTCCCTTCGTGTCCCAAACACGTGCGGACGGCAGCCGGCGGGGCTGGGCCGCCTATTGCCCCGGCATGGCGGGCATGGGCCGGCAGGCGGCGATCGATACCGCCAACAGCGAGCTGTTCGTGATGCGCACCGCCGGGCGGCGGCTCGACCACGACTATACCCCGATCGGCCGGGTGCTCTCCGGACTGGCGGTGCTGCGGGGATTGAAGGAAGGCGAGGTCGCGCCGGAGCCGGCGCGCATCGTCCGCGCGCGATTGGCGGCGGATCTGCCGGCGGGCGAACGGCCGAAGCTGCAGGTGATGGATGTGCGGGGGAGGGCGTTTGCCGCCCGGGTGGCCGCAGCGCGGCGGCAGAAGGGTGCCGATCTGTCGGTGTGCGACGTGGCACCGGAGGTGCGCTCCGCCGGCTGAGCCCGCGAAGCGCACCGGGCGCGTTACTGCGCCGTCTGGTCCTGGTTCTTGGTGACGCCGCCGGTGCCGCCGACGCCGTCGGGAGTGCCGGTCGGTTCGAGCGGGGAGGTGGTGCCGACGTTCGACCCGAGCCGCTCGACGTCGTCGGCGCGTGCCTGCACGGCCTTCTCGATGTCGGTGCGGGTGTCGGTGTCGGCAGCCGGGTCGCTGTCGGGATGGGGGCTGCGGTCGCGGTCGCTCATGGAAACGTCTCCTTGGGTCACATCACCGGCTGGCCGGGCACCGGCGTGATCGCCGGGTCGCCGCCGGGGTTGGGATAGTCGATGTCGGGGCCCGGCGGGTTGATCTCCGGCGGGGGGGCGTCGGGCTGGCCCGGCTCGCTCGGCTGCGGCGGCGCTTCCGGCTGCGGCGCGTCGGGCACGCCGGGGTTTCCGGGCGTGTTCGGCGGGGGCGGGGCCTCCGGCGGGGCGGCGGGGATGGGAGGCTCTACGGGCATGGCGTGTCTCCTTGTTCGGCCTTATGAACGCACGCGCTCGGCCGGAGGTTGCCACGGCGCTTGCTCCCGTCTCCACGACTGCTATAGACGCCGCCGTGCCGGCGGTGTCCGCTCGCGGGCGTGGCGGAACTGGTAGACGCGCTGGATTTAGGTTCCAGTATCGAAAGATGTGGGGGTTCGACTCCCTTCGCCCGCACCAGCTTCGCTCTCGCAAGCGAAGCTTGAGGACACCGTGATCCCGATCCTATTGGACGAAAGCTGTCGAGAATGCAGACTGTCGAGACGTTGAACGAGGGTTTGAAGCGGGCCTACACGCTCACCATCACCGCGGCCGAGATCGACGCCAAGGTCGATGCCGAGGTTAAGCGCGTTTCGCCGCAGATCCGCATGCCCGGCTTCCGCCCCGGCAAGGTGCCCGCGAACCTGGTGCGCAAGATGCACGGCCCGGCGCTGACCCAGGAAGCGCTCAACACCTCGATCCAGGACGGCGTCCAGGCGCTGCTCGCCGAGCAGAAGCTGCGTCCGGCGCTGCAGCCGCAGGTGTCGCTCAACGACGGCTACGAGCCCGGCAAGGACGCCGAGGTCAAGGTCGAGCTCGAGGTGCTGCCGAACGTGCCGGCCCCCGCGATCGAGGGCATCAAGCTCGAGCGGCTGACCGTTCCCGCCGACGAGTCGGCGATCGACGAGCGCATCCAGCAGCTCGCCAGCCAGAACAAGCAGCATAACGACGCGCCCGAGGGCCACGCCGCCGAAACCGGCGACGTCGTCGTGATGGACTTCGCCGGCAAGGTCGACGACGTCGCCTTCGAGGGCGGCACTGGCGAGGGCATGTCGATCGAGATCGGCTCGGGTCGCCTGATTCCCGGCTTCGAGGACCAGCTGGTCGGCGTGAAGAAGGGTGACGAGAAGACCATCGAGGTCACCTTCCCCGAGGATTACGGCGTCGACACGCTCAAGGGCAAGCCGGCGACCTTCGACCTCAAGGTCACCGACGTGCGCGTGCCGGCCGGCGAGACCGTCGCCGACGACGAGTTCGCCAAGGCGCTGGGCCTGGAAAGCCTGGAGCAGCTGCGCGGCATCCTGAAGGATCAGGCGGGCCAGGAGCTCAACAACCTCACCCGCACCCACATGAAGCGCAAGCTGCTCGACCAGCTCGCCGCCGACCACGACTTCGAGGTTCCGCCCTCGATGGTCGAGGCCGAGTTCAACCAGATCTGGGCGCAGCTCGAGCACGAAGCGACCCACGAGGCCGACCCGGAAGCCGCCAAGGCCGAGCTGGAGAGCGAGCGCGAGGATTACCGCGCGATCGCGGTGCGCCGCGTCCGCCTGGGCCTGCTCCTGTCCGAGATCGGCCAGGCGAACGGCGTCGAGGTCAGCCAGCAGGAGATGCAGCGCCTGATCCTGCAGGCCGCGCAGCAGTATTCGCCGCAGGACCGCGAGCGTTTCATCCAGTACGTTCAGCAGGAGCCGATGGCCGCCGCCCAGCTGCGCGCGCCGCTCTATGAGGACAAGGTCGTCGACTTCCTGTTCGACAAGGCCGAGGTGACCGACCGCGAAGTGACCCGCGAGGAGCTGGAAGCCGCGATCGAGAGCGAGGACGGCTTCGCCAGCAGCACCCACAGCCACGACCACGACGACCCCAAGCCGCGCAAGTCGGCGAAGAAGGCCGCCGGGTCGTCCGAGGACAAGCCCGCCAAGAAGCCGGCAGCCAAGAAGGCCAAGGCGACCGAAGTGACCGACGCCGACGTCGAGCCCGCCGCCGCCGACGCGTCGGCCGAAGCCGCCGCGCCGAAGAAGAAGGCCGCGACCAAGAAGGCGCCGAAGGCCGAGGCTGCGACCGACGACGCCGCTGCAGAGCCAGCGCCGAAGAAGAAGCCTGCGAAGAAGAAGGCCGACGACGCCGCGTAAGCGGAAGTTCCAGCCGGACGGGATGAGGGCTGCAGGTCGATGGACCTGCAGCCCTTTTCGTTGTTCGAGCGCCTCCGCGTGAAAGCTGACGGGCTTCTGAAAGGGAGAGGTAGGCAGAGGCAAAGGCGGTCCGCCGCGGGCACATTCAATAAGCCAGGTGTCGGTCGGTAGGTGCTCGGACCGGTGAAGGAGCTCCGCCACGCAAAAGCCGGAGAAAGGCCTCTTGCTCAAGTAGCATGTCTGTGCTGCCATACGGTGCGTCGCCGGGAGAAGCATGTTGGCTAGTCAGGCCACAATCCGCACTTGGTGCCGAGGCAAGGCGCGGGTGGTGAGGCGTGCGGGGGTGCTAGCAAGTGTCGCGCTGCTGTTGACGGCCTGCGGGGAAGCGCGCGGTCCGGCTCCCGACAGTGGACCCCATGGCTACCTTCTGTTTGACCCACCATCACAGGAACAAGGCTGGAAACTGGTGGACGACCTTACGGCCCATGCGGCGGATCGCGATCGCATCCGCACGTCGGGGCTGACAGGGAGCGGCAGGGGCACGATGTTCTTGGACTTCACGGGCACCTGTGACGCGCAGGCACGGCTGGTGGCAGAAGCGAAGAGGATTGCAGAGACACTAGGGATCCACGCCATACGGTGCAGCGCGACCGCGCCGGCCGAGTGAGTCCTTTAGTTGCACCGGAACGGATGTCGCGTTGAAGGCGCTGCACGCGCGTAACGCGCGGGTGCTGCCAATTCTTTCCGAGTGTGGGGATGGGGCCGCGTAGCCTGTAGGGGCAGGTGCATGCCCCGCGGCGGTACGGGGCGACCGGCGCGAGCGCGCCTTTTGTGCTGGCGGACCATCGGCCACGGCGGTAGGCGCAGGCGCAGTCGAGACACCGCCGGAACCCGAATGAAGATCGCCGTCCTACTGCCCTGCTATAACGAAGAGGCAGCCATCGTGCAGACGATCGCGAGTTTCCGCGCGGCGCTGCCGGATGCGGCGATCTACGTCTACGACAACAACAGCCGCGACCGTACGGTGGCCGTCGCCCGCGAAGCGGGGGCGATCGTCCGGTCCGAGCGGATCCAGGGCAAGGGCGCGGTGGTCCGCCGGATGTTCGCGGACGTCGAGGCCGACGTCTATGTGATGGCGGACGGCGACGCGACCTACGATGCCAGCGTCGCGCCGGCGATGGTGGAGCGGCTCGTCTTCGAACAGCTCGACATGATCGTCGGCTCGCGCGTCGAGCAGCATCAGGACGCCTATCGCCGCGGCCACCGGCTCGGCAATCGCGCGATGACCTGCCTGCTCGCCCGGCTGTTCGGGCGCAGCTTCACCGACATCTTCTCGGGCTATCGCGTTTTCTCGCGGCGGTTCGTCAAGAGCTTCCCGTCCTTGTCGGCGGGGTTCGAGATCGAGACGGAGATCAGCGTCCACGCGCTGGAGCTCAAGATGCCGGTCGCCGAGGTCGAGACCTGCTATTTCGCCCGGCCGGAGGGCTCGCACTCCAAGCTCAGCACCTATCGCGACGGCCTGCGGATCGCGCGCACCATCGCGACGCTCTACCGGTTCGAGCGGCCCTTGTGGTTCTTCGGTGCGGTCGGCCTCGCGCTGGCGCTGCTCGCGCTGGTGCTCGCGATCCCGCTGGTGCTCACCTATCTTCAGACCGGGCTCGTGCCGCGCTTCCCGACCGCGATCCTGGCGACCGGCCTGATGATCCTGGCGTCGCTGTGCGGGGTTTCGGGGCTGATCCTCGACACGGTGGTGCGTGGGCGGGTCGAGGTGCGGCGGCTCGCCTATCTCTCGCACCCGGCCCCTGGCAACTGAACGCAACCGCCGCATCGCGCGCGCACCGGCCCCTTGCGCCGGGCGTCCCAAGCGCCGATGTTGGCACTCGAACCTTACCAAGCGGGAACCCAATGCAGGACATCCACGACGCCCTCGTCCCCATCGTCATCGAACAGTCGAGCCGCGGCGAGCGCAGCTTCGACATCTACTCGCGCCTGCTGCGCGAGCGGATCGTGTTCGTGACCGGCGGGGTCGAAGACCAGATGGCGTCGCTCATCACCGCCCAGCTGCTCTTCCTCGAGTCCGAGAACCCGAAGAAGGACATCTGGATGTACATCAACTCGCCGGGTGGCGTGGTGACCGCCGGCATGGCGATCCACGACACCATGCAGTACATCCGTCCGCGCGTCGGCACCGTGTGCATCGGCCAGGCCGCGTCGATGGGCAGCTTCCTGCTCGCCAGCGGCGAGCCGGGGATGCGCGTCGCGCTCACCAACGCCCGCATCATGGTCCACCAGCCGTCGGGCGGCGCGCAGGGCATGGCGTCGGATATCGAGATCCAGGCGAAGGAAATTTTGCGCATCCGCCGGCGGATGAACGACCTCTACGCCAAGTACACCGGCAAGCCGCTGGAAGAGATCGAGCGGGCGATGGACCGCGACACCTTCCTGGAGGCCGACGAGGCGAAGGCGTTCGGGCTGGTCGACCAGGTGTTCGACAAGCGGCCGCAGCCGGCCGAGGACGCTCCGGCCGCCTGACGCGGCCGGGCAGGACCCCCGCACCGGAATCCGGCGGTGCGGGCAAGGGTCTGACAAACAAGCTGTTTTATGGTTTGCCGGATAGGTGCCCGCGTGTAGACTGGCGGGCGGTGCAACGCGCCACGGGCGCGGGAGAGAAGTGAATGACCAAGCTCAGCGGCGGTGACTCCAAGAGCACGCTCTACTGCTCCTTCTGCGGCAAGAGCCAGCACGAGGTGCGCAAGCTCATCGCCGGCCCCACCGTGTTCATCTGCGATGAGTGCGTGGAGCTGTGCAACGACATCATCCGCGAGGAGACCAAGTCCGCGCTGGTGTCGAAGAAGGACGGAGGCGTTCCCACGCCGCAGGAGATCTGCGACGTGCTGGACGACTATGTCATCGGGCAGAAGCAGGCCAAGCGCGTGCTGTCGGTGGCGGTCCACAACCACTACAAACGCCTGAACCACGGCCAGAAGGGCGCCGACGTCGAACTGGCGAAGTCGAACATCCTGCTCGTCGGCCCGACCGGCTGCGGCAAGACGCTGCTCGCCCAGACGCTGGCGCGCATCCTCGACGTGCCGTTCACGATGGCGGACGCGACGACGCTGACCGAGGCCGGCTACGTCGGCGAGGACGTCGAGAACATCATCCTGAAGCTGCTCCAGGCGTCCGACTACAACGTCGAGCGGGCGCAGCGCGGCATCGTCTACATCGACGAGATCGACAAGATCAGCAGAAAGGCCGAGAACCCGTCGATCACGCGCGACGTCTCGGGCGAGGGCGTGCAGCAGGCGCTGCTCAAGCTGATGGAAGGGACCACCGCGTCCGTTCCGCCGCAGGGTGGGCGCAAGCATCCGCAGCAGGAGTTCCTGCAGGTCGACACGACGAACATCCTGTTCATCTGCGGCGGTGCGTTCTCGGGGCTCGAAAAGATCATCGGCGACCGCCTGCAGGGCAAGTCGATCGGCTTCGGCGCCTATGTGGCCGCTCCCGAGGAGCGCCGGACCGGCGAGGTGCTGCGTCAGACCGAGCCGGAGGATTTGCTCAAGTTCGGCCTGATCCCCGAGTTCGTCGGCCGTCTGCCGGTGATCGCGACGCTCGAGGACCTCGACATCGAGGCGCTGGTCAAGATCCTGACCGAGCCGAAGAACGCGCTGGTCAAGCAGTACCAGAAGCTCTTCGACATGGAGGGCGTGCAGCTCGGCTTCAACGACGACGCGCTGGTCGCGGTGTCGAAGAAGGCCATCGACCGCAAGACGGGTGCGCGCGGCCTCCGTTCGATCCTGGAAGGCATTCTGCTCGACACCATGTTCGACCTGCCCAGCATGGACGGCGTCGACGAGGTGGTGGTCGACAAGGACGTGATCGAGGGCCGCAAGGAACCGGTTCGCGTCTATGCCGAAAAGCAGAAGGCCGGCGACGCGGCCTGATCGCCGGCGCCCTTCACCAACGACACGGAACGGGCGCCCGCAACGGCGCCCGTTTTCGCATCGGGCGTCGGCGCGCCCGCGCAACAGGAGATTCCCTACGATGAGGAACGCCATGCTTGCGGCCGCACTGGGCGGCCTGCTGATCGCCAGCCCCGCCGCGGCGCAATCGACCGACCGCGGGCGCACCGGCGCCTGCACCGCCGCCACGCCGGTGAAGTTGACCGTCGTCATCCGCGGTCTCAAGAACGCGACCGGCACGGTGCGGGTTCAGCTCTACGACGGTGCCGGCTTCCTGAAGAAGGGCCGCTGGATCGGCCGCGTCGAAGTCCCGGCGGCGACCCGCGATATCGCCGTGTGCATCGCAGTGCCGCGGGCGGGCGACTATGGCGTCGCGGTGCGCCACGACGCCAACGGCAACGGCAAGTCCGACTGGAACGACGGCGGCGGCTTCTCCCGCGACCCCAAGCTGTCGCTGCTCCGGCTGGAGCCGGACTTCGACAAGGTGGCGGTGCCGGTCCGAGCGGGCGCAAACCGCATCACGGTGACGATGAACTATCGTCGGGGGTTCAGCATCGGGCCGATCGGGTAGGCGTGTGAGGACGGTTGTCCGCGGGAACGGTCGGGCCGACATTTCGAGCGCTTTCGCTCTGCCGAAGACCCGATCTTGGCGGAGGGGCCGGCGGTAGCGCCTTTAAGCACCGGGTTGACCGGCTGCCTTCCGCTCACCAGTATTGCGGCCCTGCGAACGTATAGCGGGGGCATCATGACTGCAGTTTGGATTGCACTGGGCGTGGTCTTCGTCGGCGCGTTCTGGACGATCTTCGCCGTTACGCTGACGCAGCGGAAGAAAGCGGCGGGCGAGACGAGTCAGTCGGCCGATATCACGCGCGATCAGGACTGAAGGATCCGAGGCAGCCCCTCTGGATGACGTAAGGGGAGGGTGGCGTGCCGTTGCAAGGCTCACCCCGCCGCTTTCGCCAGCCCCCGCGACAGCTGCAGCGCGCCATGCAGGCGGCTGGCCGGGTCGGGCCAGGCGCGGGAGATGGCGAGCTTCATGTCGGGGCGGAGCTTCGCCGCGCCGCCCAGGCGGTCGACATAGGCGAGCAGGTTGGTGACGTTCGGGAAATTGTCCTCGTGGAACGTCACGATCGCGCCGCGGGCGCCGACGTCGATCTTGGCGATGCAGGCGCGCTTGGCGTTGAGCTTGGTCTCGATCAGCTTGAGCAGGTTCTCGGTCGCCTCGGGCAGCTTGCCGAAGCGGTCGATCAGCTCGGCCGCGAACGCGTCGATACCGGCGCGGTCCTCCACGTCGTTCAAGCGGCGGTAGAGGCCCATGCGCAGGTCGAGGTCGGGGACATAGTCCTCCGGGATCAGGATCGGCGCATCGACGGTGATCTGGGGCGAGAAGTCCTTGGGCTTGTCGTCGCGCAGACCCCCGGCCTTGGCGTCGAGGATCGCCTCCTCCAGCATCGACTGGTAGAGTTCGTAGCCCACTTCCTTGATGTGCCCCGACTGCTCGTCGCCCAAAAGGTTGCCGGCGCCGCGAATGTCGAGATCGTGGCTGGCGAGCTGGAAGCCGGCGCCCAGCGACTCAAGGTCGGACAGCACCTTCAGGCGCTTGTCCGCCGCTTCCGTCATCTGCCGCTCGGGTGCGGTGGTCATATAGGCGTACGCACGAGTCTTGGCGCGGCCGACGCGCCCGCGCAGCTGGTAGAGCTGGGCGAGGCCGAACTTGTCGGCGCGGTTGATGACGAGCGTGTTGGCGGAGGGGATGTCGAGGCCGCTTTCGACGATCGTGGTCGACACCAGCACGTCGTAGCGCTTGTCGTAGAAGGCGGACATCCGCTCCTCGACCTCGCTCGGGCTCATCTGGCCGTGGGCGACGACGTAGCGGACCTCGGGCACTTCGTCGCGCAGGAACGCCTCGATGTCGGGCAGGTCGGCGATGCGCGGCGTCACGAAATAGGCCTGGCCGCCGCGATAATGCTCGCGCAGCAGCGCCTCGCGTACCACCACCGGGTCCCACGGCATGATGTAGGTGCGCACTGCGAGGCGATCGACCGGCGGGGTCTGGATCACCGACAGCTCGCGCAGGCCCGACATCGCCATCTGCAGCGTGCGCGGGATCGGCGTCGCGGTCAGCGTCAGCATATGGACGTCGGCCTTAAGCGCCTTCAGCCGTTCCTTGTGGGTGACGCCGAACCGCTGTTCCTCGTCGACGATGACGAGTCCCAGGCGCTTGAAGTCGATCGTCTTGGCGAGCACCGCATGGGTGCCCACCACCACGTCGATCGTGCCGTCGGCGAGCCCGTCCTTGACCCGCTTCGCCTCGGCGGCGGGAACCAGGCGGGAGAGGCGGCCGACGTTGATTGGGAAGCCTTCGAACCGCTGGGTGAAGTTCATGTGGTGCTGGCGCGCGAGCAGCGTGGTGGGGCACACCACCGCCACCTGCATGCCCGCCATTGCGGCGACAAAAGCGGCGCGCAGCGCGACCTCGGTCTTGCCGAAGCCGACGTCGCCCACGACCAGCCGGTCCATCGGCGTGCCGGCGCCCAGATCCTCCAGCACGTCGCCGATCGCACGATCTTGGTCCTCGGTCTCCTGATAGGGAAAGCGGTCGACGAAGGCGGGGTAGCCGTTGGGGTCGGGCTCGGCGACCTCGGCCGGACGCAGCGCGCGCTTGGCGGCGGTGGCGATCAGCTCGCCCGCGATCGCCTGGATGCGCTCCTTCATGCGGCTCTTGCGCCGCTGCCATGCCTCGCCGCCCAGCTTGTCGAGGCTCGCGCCTTCCTCGCCCGAACCGTAGCGGGTGAGCACCTCCAGGTTCTCGACGGGCACGTAGAGCTTGTCGCCGCCCGAATAGGAGAGTGCGACGCAGTCGTGCGGCGCGCGCGCGACCGGGATCTGGGTCAGCCCCTCGTAGCGGCCGATGCCGTGCTCGCTGTGCACCACCAGGTCGCCGGGCGAGAGCGTCGCCAGTTCCTGCAGGAACGCGTCGGTATTCTTGCGCCGCTTGGCCCGGCGCACCAGCCGGTCGCCGAGCATGTCCTGCTCGGTGAGTACCGCGATGTGCGGCGCGGTGAAGCCGTGGTCGAGCGGCAGGACGATCAGCGCCGGTCCGCGCTCGGCGGCGCCCAGCGCCTCCTGCCAGCCGTCGGCGGCGATCGCGCCTTTGAGGCCGTGGTCGGCGAGCAGACCCGTCAGCCGCTCACGCGCGCCCGGCGAATAGCTGGCGAGGATGGCCTTGCGGCCCTCGCGCTTCAGCTTGGCGAGATGCGCGACCACCGCCTCATAGACGTTGTTGCCGGCGGTACGCTCGGGCGCGAAGTCGCGCGGGCCGTCGACGCCGAAGTCGAGCACGGTCGCGCTCTCCGGCTCGTGGAACGGCGTCACCTGATGCGCGGCCGCCTCGTCCAGCCGCCGCGTCCATTCCTCGGAATTGAGGTAGAGCTGGTTGGGGAGCAGCGGGCGGTAGCTGCCCGGATCTGCCGACTGCGCGCGGGCGCGGTTGGCGTGATAGTCGGCGATGCCCTCGAACCGCGCCTCGGCGGCGCCGGGCACGCCGGCGTCGCGCACGATCACCGCGTCGGCGGGGAGGTGCTCGAACAGCGTTTCCAGCCGTTCCTCGAACAGCGGCAGCCAATGCTCCATGCCCGACAGGCGGCGCCCGTCGGAGATCGCCTGGTAGAGCGGGTCGCCGGTCGCGGTCGCGCCGAAGGTCTCGCGATAGCGCGCGCGGAAGCGCTTGACGCTGTCCTCGTCGAGCAGCGCCTCGGACGCGGGCAGCAGGGTGAAGCCGTCGATGCGGCCGCTGGTGCGCTGGTCGGCGGGGTCGAAGGTGCGCACACTCTCAATCTCGTCGCCGAAGAAGTCGAGCCGCAGCCCCTGGTCGGAGCCCGAGGGGAAGAGATCGACCAGCCCGCCGCGCACCGCGAACTCGCCGGCGTCATGCACCGTCTCGACGCGGACATAGCCGTTGCCCTGCAACAGCTCGGCCAGGCGATCGAGCGAGATGCGCTCGCCCGGCGCCAGCCGCGCCACCAGCTGGCGGATACGGAACGGCGTGAGCACGCGCTGGGTGGCGGCGTTGACCGTGGTGACCAGCAGCCGCGGCGCCTTGCCCGGGGTCTGGAGCGCGTGCAGCGTCGCCAGCCGTTCCGACATGGCGCGCAGCGTCGGCGAGGCGCGGTCGTAGGGGAGGCAGTCCCACGACGGGAAGCTCAGCACCTCCAGCTCGGGCGCGAAGAACGGGGCGGTCGCCGCCACCGCGCGCATCGCCGCCTCGTCCGGCGCCACATAGACCACGCCGCCGCCGCTTGCCCGTGCCAGATCGGCGAGCAGGCTGGGCAGGAACCCCGCCGCCACGCCCGAAAGGGTCAGCGGACGGCTGGCGGACAGGATCGTCTGGAGGTCGGGCATAGGCGGCGGGAGGGTCCGTTCAAAAAGGGGATCAGCGGGCGATCGGCACGTAGGTCAGCGTCTGAAGCGCGGCCATCACCGTGCCCTCGAACTGCGGCGGCACGGGCTGCGTTCCCATCGCCCAGGCCATGATGTCGACGTCCTGTTCCTCCAGGAAGGTTTCGAACCACAGGATCTCCACGTCGCTCCAGCTTTGCCCGTGCGCGTCGAAGAAGCCGCCGATCATCAGGTCGGCTTCCTTGGTGCCGCGGTGCCAGGCGCGGAAGCGCAGGCGCTTGAGGCGGGTTTCGCGGTCCATGGGATCTCCAACGGCAAGGAGCCGGCGGACGCGAACGGCCGTCGGCGGGTCAGTACGACGCCGCTTCCCGACACGGGCCGAAACGCGGTAGGGGCAGCAGATAGTCATGCGTCCCCAACTTCTCAATCCGCTGTTCGCCGAGGTCACCGCGTTGAAAGGTGTCGGCGCCGCCGTCGCCAAGCCGCTCGACCGGCTGGGCCTGTCGCGCGTGGTCGACGTCGCTTTTCACCTGCCGAGCGGCTGGGTCGACCGGCTGCCGCGCGACACGCTGGACATGGCCGACGCGGGGCGGATCATCGCGATCACGCTGACGCCCACCGACTATCGGCTGAGCGCCGGACGGGGGCCGACGCGGGTGCAGGCGCAGGACGCGGCGGGCAATGTCGTCAGCCTCGTCTATTTCGGCGGCAACTCGGGCTGGGTGAAGAAGCTGCTGCCCTTGGGCGAGCCGCGGCGGGTGTCGGGCAAGCTCGAGACCTATGGCCAGACGCTCCAGATCGTCCACCCTGACCAGGTGCTGCCGTTGGAGGAAGCCACCGGCCTGCCGGAGCGCGAGGCGGTGTATCCGCTGTCTGAGGGGCTCACCTCGCGCCGCGTCGCCGGACTGGTGGAGCAGGCGATCGAACGTGCGCCCGAGCTCCCCGAGTGGATCGAGCCGAGCCTGCTTTCCACCCGCGGCTGGCCGAGCTGGCGCGAGGCGCTGGCGCGCGTCCACGCCGATCCCGCCGATGCCAAGGCGCGCCAGCGGCTCGCCTACGACGAGGTGTTCGCCAACCAGCTGGCGCTGCTGCTGGTGCGCGGCGAGGCGCGCGCCAAGCGCGGGCGGCCGCTCACCGGCGACGGCAGCGTGCGCGCGAAGCTCAAGCTCCCGTACGCCCCCACTGGGGCGCAGGCGCGCACCATTGGCGAAATCGAGGGGGATCTGGCGCAGGTCCAGCCGATGCTGCGGCTGCTGCAGGGCGACGTCGGCGCGGGCAAGACGCTGGTGGCGATCATGGCGCTCCTGATCGCGGTCGAGGCGGGCGCGCAAGGCGCGCTGCTGGCACCCACCGAGATCCTGGCGCGCCAGCATGGCGAGACGCTTACCCGGCTGCTGTCGCCGATCGGCGTCCACGTCGCGGTGCTGACCGGGCGCGACAAGGGACGCGCGCGGGAGGCCACGCTGATGGGGCTCGCCGACGGATCGATCGACATCCTGGTCGGCACCCATGCGATCTTCCAGGAAGGTGTCGGCTATCGCGACCTGGGGCTGGTGGTGGTGGACGAGCAGCACCGCTTCGGCGTCGCCCAGCGGATGATGCTCCAGGCCAAGGCGCAGCGTCCGCCGCACCTGCTGGTGATGACGGCGACGCCGATCCCGCGCACGCTGACGCTCGCGCAATATGGCGAGATGGACGTCAGCCGGCTGGACGAGATGCCGCCGGGGCGCGAGCCGATCGAGACCCGCGTGCTGTCGGAGGAGCGGCTGGACGAGGTGGTCGACGCGCTCGCCCGCCACTTGTCGAACGGTGGGCAGGCGTACTGGGTTTGCCCGCTGGTCGAGGAGAGCGAGAAGAGCGACCTCGCCGCCGCCGAGGCGCGGGCGGAAGGGCTGCGGAGCCGCTTCGGCGACCGCGTCGGGCTGGTCCACGGCCGGATGAAGCCGGCCGAAAAGGACGCGGCGATGGCCGATTTCCAGGCGGCGCGTACCGGCGTGCTCGTCGCGACCACGGTGATCGAGGTCGGTGTCGACGTGCCCAATGCCACGCTGATCGTGATCGAAGCGGCCGATCGCTTCGGCCTGGCCCAGCTTCACCAGCTGCGCGGGCGTGTCGGGCGGGGCGGGGGGACGTCGCGCTGCCTGCTGCTGCGCGGCAATGCGCTCAGCGAAACCTCGCGCGCGCGGCTGGCGCTAATGCGCGAGAGCAACGACGGCTTCCGGATTGCGGAGGAGGATTTGCGGCTGCGCGGCGCGGGCGAGATCCTGGGCACGCGCCAGTCGGGCGAGATGCAGTTCCGCATCGCGACGCCGGAGATGCTGGGCGAGCTGATGCCGGCGGCCAACGGCGACGCGCGGCTGCTGGTGGATCGCGACGGCGGACTGCAGGGCCCCCGCGGCGAGGCGGCGCGGCTCGCGCTCTACCTGTTCGAGCGCGACGCGGCAGTCGGGCTGCTGCGCTCGGGCTGAGGTCCGGAGGGCGGCAGCGGCTCCAGCACCGCGGCGAGCAGCTCGAAATAGCTCGCCCGGTCGATCGGCACGTCGAACACGCAGCCGAAGCGCCGGCCCTTGGCCCAGCGCACCTCGGCCGCCATGACGCCGACCACGGGCAGGATCAGCCGCAGCCGGTCGCGGGGTTGCAGCGCCAGCTGCGTACGGGCGGATAGCCCATGCGAGGAAAGGTTGAGGACGCGCAGCTGCAACGCCTCCGCGGCCGGGCCGAAGCCGCGCGCCTCGAACTGCACTTCGTCGCGGACCTGCGACGGGTCGACCGCCCCCGGTCCGATCTGCCCGAACTTCTCGTTCATGGCGCCCCCTTGCGCCAAGTACTTAGCAGCATCGGCGGGGGCGCGAAAGGAAGAAGGGGCGACGTTGCTTGTGCGATCGCCCGCGAGATCAGGGCGCCGGCGTCAGCAGCCCGTGGTGCTTCTTGCCCGCGGACAGGCGGACCGGCGCCGACACCGCGATCTGCATTGCCTCGTCGGTGATCTTCTCGCCGTCGACGCGGGCGCCGCCGCCCTTGATCAGGCGGCGCGCCTCGCCCTTGGATGCGGCGAGCCCGAGCGCGACGAAGGCGTCCACCGCGGCGATGCTGCCGCCCTCGACCGGGTGGGTCGGGAGCGCGTCGCCCGCGGCGCCTTCCTCGAAGGTGCGGCGCGCGGTCTCCGCCGCCTCGGCTGCGGCGGCGTCGCCCCGGCACATCGCGGTGGCGGCGTCGGCCAGCGCCTTCTTGGCCTCGTTGATCTCGGCACCTTCGAGCGCTTCCAGCCGCGCGATCTCGTCGAGCGGCAGATCGGTGAACAGCCGCAGGAAGCGGCCCACATCGCGGTCGTCGGTGTTCCGCCAGAACTGCCAGTAATCGTATGCGGAAAGCTGGTCGTCGTTAAGCCACACCGCGCCCGCCAGCGTCTTGCCCATCTTGGCGCCGTCGGCGGTGGTGATGAGCGGAGTGGTGACGCCGAACACCTCGGTCCCGTCCATCCGGCGCGACAGCTCGATGCCGTTGACGATGTTGCCCCACTGGTCGGACCCGCCCATCTGCAGGCGGCAGCCGGCGCGGCGCGACAGTTCCAGGAAGTCGTAGGCCTGAAGAATCATGTAGTTGAATTCGAGGAAGCTCAGCGACTGCTCGCGATCGAGCCGCAGCTTGACCGAATCGAAGCTCAGCATGCGGTTGACCGAGAAGTGCTGGCCGACGTCGCGCAGGAACGGGATGTATTCGAGCCGGTCGAGCCATTCGGCGTTGTCGACCATCACCGCATCGGTGGGGCCGTCGCCGAAGGTCAGGAAGCGTTCGAACACCGTCTTGATCGACGCGACGTTGTCGGCGAGCGTTTCGAGCGTCAGCATCCGCCGCGCCTCGTCCTTGAAGCTCGGATCGCCGATCTTGCCGGTGCCGCCGCCCATCAGCACGATCGGCTTGTGCCCCGCCTGCTGGAGGCGGCGCAGCAGCATGATCTGCACCAAGCTGCCGACGTGCAGCGACGGCGCGGTCGGGTCGAAGCCGATGTAGCCGGGCACGATCTGCTTCGACGCGAGCGCGTCGAGCGCCGCCGCGTCGGTCACCTGATGGATGTAGCCGCGCTCGTCGAGCAGGCGGAGAAGATCGGAAGTGTAGCTGGTCATCGCTCGGCCAAGATGGAGTTTTCGCGCCTTCCCTAGCCGCAAGGGGCGCGCGAAGTCGAGAAGTTGCGGATTTCCGTGCGTCCGCGGGCCTCGCGCCCCTTGGCAGCGCCCGCGCGGCCGCCTAACCCGATGCCCATGCTAGCAGGGCTTATTTTCGCGACGGAGGACGCCGAGGGGCGCGCCGGGACGCTGGCGGCGACGCTGCCGTTCGGCGGCATGACGCTGATCGAATATCAGGCGCGGCTGCTGGCGGCCGCCGGTGTCGGCCAGATCGTGGTGGCGGTCGGCCGGGTCACCCCCGCGCTGCTCGGCGCGATCAGCCGCATCGCCAAGCGCGAGATCGCGGTCGATCTGGTCCGTTCGGCCGAAGAGGCGTCTGCCAAGGTCCATCCGCTCGCGACCGTGGTGGTGATCGCCGACGGGCTGGTCACCACCGATTCGATGCTGCTGGCGATGGCGGACGAAGCGCCGGACGCGATCCTGGTGACGCCCGAGGCGGAGGCGAGCGGCGCGGTCGAGCGGCTCGACCGCGGCCAGTGCTGGGCGGGGGTTGCGACGCTGTCCGCGCGGCGGCTGGCCGAAGTCGCGGCGCTGCCGCGCGAGTACGACTTCCAGTCGACGGTGTTGCGGATCGCGGTGGAGGCGGGAGCGCGGCACGTTCCGCTGCCGACGGCGGCACGCCGCTCCGGCCACGGCGTCGAGCGCGATGCCGGCGTGCTCGCGGGCCGCAGCAACGACGTGCTCGCGGCGCTCGCCAACCAGCGCACCGGCTGGGCCGACCGCTGGTTCTTCACGCCGATCACGCGCTTCCTGCTGCCGCAGCTGGTGCGGCGTGAGGTGCCGCCCTGGGCGACGGCGATCGCGGGCGGGGTCGCCGGCGTCGTCGCGCTGCTGACGCTCGGCCTCGGGCATCCCGCCGCCGGCATGCTGCTGGCGCTGCTCGCCGTGGTGCTGCTGTCGGCCGGGGCGCTGCTCAGCTGGCTGCGCGGCGACAAGCTGCGCGCCAGCCAGCAGGAAAAGGGGATCCTGCTGCTCGCGATGCTGTCGGCGCTGCTGCTCGGCGCCACCGCCTCGCTCGCCGCGGGGCATGCGACGCCGTTCGTGCTGGCGCTATGGGCCGTGGCGAGCAACACCATCGCCGATCGCGTGCCGGTGCGGCCGCGACCCTGGTATGCCAGTGCCGCGTCGCAGGTGCTGCTGCTCACCCCCTTCGCGCTCGTCGGGCTGGCGACACTGGGGCTGGCCGCGGCGACGCTGCACGCGGTCGCCAGCCTTGCCGCCGCGGTGGAGGCGATCCGGCACAAGGCTTAGGCGGGTCTTAACCACCCGCCGCTAGCGAGGACGCATGGCCGCCGGTTCGACCCAACAGGATAGCGATCCCGCAGCGCTGCGCGCCCATGCGGCGGCGCGCGGCATGCGCGCGCAGGCGCGGGCGGTTCCGCCGACGAGCGCGCTGGTCGTGCCGGCGCAGGACCAGCTCGACGACCGCACGCGCGCGGCGCTGACCGAGCGACTCGAGCGGCTGGTCCGCACCTCTGCCGACGAGCTCGCCCAGGGCGCCGCGGCGCGGCTGGAGGCGGATGCCGCACCGGCACTGGCCGCGCGCATGCGGGTGGACGCGGACGGCGTGTGGGAGCGGCTGGTCGCCGTGCCGGCGCTGTGGGACGAGACGCTGCTTGCCGAGCTGCTCGCGGAGACTCGACTGGCGCTGCTCGCCACCGGGCTTCCGGTGCGCGCGCCGTTCCTGCCCGACCAGCCGAGCCTGCTCGCGCGCCTCGCCCGGTCGGACGATGCCGCGACCGCCGACGCGGCCAAGCGGCTGCTGCTCGATGCCGGTACCGGCACCGCCGCGCTCGCCGACCGGCTGTGGTGGCCGATCGCCGCGGCGTTGCGGGAGGGGGTCGAGGATGTGGAGGAAGGCGCGCTGCTCGATCGTGCGCTGACGTCCGCCGTCGAGGAGCTGCGCGGGCGCGATGCCGATGCACCGCCGGCCGTACGGCTCGCGCGGGCGCTGCGCCGCGACGAGGCGACCGTCCCCGAACTGATCGAACAGGCGCTCGCCGACCGCAAGATCGAGCTGGCGGTCGCGCTCCTCGCCGATGCCGGCGGGCTGGGCGCGCGCGCGGTCCGCGACCTGGTGCTGGAGCGCGATCCGGCGCCCTTGTGCATCCTGTTGCGTGCGCTCGACCTGCCGCGCGGCACCGGCGCCCGCATCGCCTTCGCGCTGTGCGAGGCCGATCCGCTGCGCGACCTGGATCGCTTTGCGGCGTTGCTCGACGAGGTCGACGCCGTGCCGTTGCAGCAGGCGTGGCAGACGGTCGCGGCGATGGCGCTGCCGTCGGGCTATCGCGCCGCGCTCTTGGCGCTCGCCGAGGCGCGCCCGGCATGACGGCCTTCGATCGCAACCATCCGCCGGCCTCGGCGATGCTCGACGGCGACGGGCGGCTGCGCCACGCCGAGCCACGGCTGGCTGGGTTGAATGCACGTGCCGGCGGAGAGATCGGCCAGCCGCTCGCCGTCCCCGCGATGGCCGAACTGGTCCGCATCAGCCGCCGACTGGAAATCGAGGTCGCGCGCCGCATCGTTGTCGCCGATGGCGAGGACGATCTCACGCTGTGGGTGCAGGTCGAGCCGGAGGCGGACGGGCTGCGGCTGACGGTGGGTGCGTGGCGGCTGCCGGACGAGCACGGTGTGCTCGATGAGCAGGACGACGCGGCGGACGCACTCGCTGCCGACTGGCGCTGGGATGCCGACAGCGGGCTGCACCTCACCTATGTCTCGCCGGGCGCTGGGGCGCGCTTCGGCTTCGACGCCGCCGATGTCCTCGGGCGGCCGCTGACCTGGCTCTTCCAGTTGTCGGACGACGGCGAAGGCGGGTTCCCGATGCTCGCGGCGATGGCGTCGCACCAGCGGTTCGAGGGTCAGCACGCCACGCTGCGCGGCACCGATCGCATGGTGCTGCTGTCGGGCATGCCACGGACCGATGCCGGGGGGCGTTTCGCGGGCTTCAGCGGCGCGGCGCACGCCACCGAGCCGGAGCCGGACGCGAAGGCCGAGGCGGGACTGCCTCCGGCATTCGGCCGGCGGCTCCGGCAGGCCTTGCGCGATCCGCTCGATCGGATCGTCGCCTATGCCGACAGCATCAGCGCACGCGCCGACGGGCCGCTGCTGGAGGATTATGCGGGGTACGCGGGCGATATCGCCAGCGCCGGCCGCCATCTCGCCGGGCTCGTCAACGACCTGGAGGACGCGCAGGCGGTCGAGGATCCCGACTTCGCGGTCGCGATCGAGCCGCTCGACCTCGCCGACGTCGCGCGCCGCGCCGCCGGGCTGCTCGCCGTGCGCGCGGAACGTGCCGACGTGACGATCGAGCGCCTCGAGCCCGAGGCGACGCTTCCCGCGCGCGGCGAGTTCCGGCGCGCGCTTCAGATCCTGGTCAACCTGATCGGCAACGCGGTGCGCTACTCGCCGCCCGGCAGCAGCGTCGGCGTCCGGCTGGAGCGGCAGGGGGCGCTGGCCTGCGCGATCGTCCAGGACCACGGCAAGGGCATCGCCCCCGAGGATCAGGCGCGCATCTTCGAGAAGTTCGAGCGCGTCGATCCCACCGAGCAGGGCGGCAGCGGCCTGGGCCTGTTCATCGCCCGCCGCCTCGCCCGCGCGATGGGCGGCGACATCGCCGTCGAGAGTGCCGTCGGCGAAGGCGCTCGGTTCGTGCTGACGCTGCCGGTGGATGGGTGAACGGCTGTCGGAGCAGGCGGCGGGGGATCGCGGGTGTCCAGAGTCGGAAGTCCCCTTGGATGTTTGCCGCTGTGGCATGCGCGAATGTACAAGGCAGGCGGCATAATGGCGGCATCCTGCGATTTCTGTTCGCCTCCGATCAGGATCAGCCGCTTGGCAGGAAACAACCCGGGAGTACCTCTTGACGCAATCGTTCGAAAACTCGGACGAATTCGCTGCTGATCTGAGAAGGCGGGCCGAAGCAGCGAAGGGTCTGGAAAAAGACCTCTTGACGGAGGTGCCTCTGCTCTACGGATCGCCGGGGCGGATGGAGCCGCAGGGGGATCCCGGGATCCTCATCGCGCAGATGCATCGGGAAGACATGCAGCGACGCAACGGCGGGGGCGTACCTCCGTCTTCCGGGAGACGATCGGGTGTGTCGCTGCCCTTCGAGCGTGCACTATGCGCCCTTGCTCTGGCGCTTACGGTGCTGTTTTTCTTTCTCGACTAGCCGCGCGGCGTGTACGGCGCCACGCCTGCCGCCCTCCGTACGTTCCGGAAGGACTCCGGGCTTGTGGCCGTATACGCCGATCTGCTGATGCTGTTCGATGAACTACATCCAAGTGGCGTGTGACCAACGGAAGGGCCTTCGATGCGACTTTTGAAGGCTGGCATCCTCACAATGGCCGCAGCCCTGATGTCGCTGACCGTAACGACTTATCTCGGGCTAGAAGTTGTATCGGCAGCAGCGTTCGTCGCTGGGATGTTGGCAACATGGTTAGCTGGCACGGTGGTGACTGTGAGGTACATCATCAAACGACGTAAGCGCTGGCGCTGTAAGTGACTGCCGCTCCAGCTCTGTCCGGCAGAAGGCGCCAGCCCGCTTCCCATTAGTTCCAGACATCGCACCCGGCTTCAACCGGCGGCGTATGAGCGCGGCAGCGCAGAGAGAAGGTGCAGGGCGGTTCCGCCGTCAGACCTTTCAGCCGCGCATCCGACGGGCGATGAGGATCGCGACCAAGCCGGCGACCGCGACGACGGAGCCGGTGACGGTCCAGCGATACTGGTCGATCATGAAGCTGGAGGTCGGCCAGCGGACGATTCCCGTCCCCTGGCCGATCCAGAACAGCCCGACGAACGCCGCGACCGCGCCGGCGATCAGGAGCGCACGTCGGGCGGGGCGCATCAGCGCTGGCCAATCGCGACATAGTCGCGCTGCGTCGGACCGGTGTAGAGCTGACGCGGACGGCCGATCTTCTGCGCGGGGTCCGAGATCATCTCGTTCCACTGCGCGACCCAGCCGACGGTGCGGGCGAGCGCGAACAGCACGGTGAACATCTCGGTCGGGAAGCCGATCGCCGACAGGATGACGCCCGAGTAGAAGTCGACGTTCGGGTAGAGCTTCTTCTCGATGAAATAGTCGTCCTTCAGCGCGATCTGCTCGAGCTCGCGCGCGGTGTCGAGCACCGGATCGCTGATGCCCAGCTTGTCGAGCACGTCCGCCGCCGCCTGCGACAGCACCTTCGCGCGCGGATCGAAGTTCTTGTAGACGCGGTGGCCGAAGCCCATCAGGCGGAACGGATCGTCCTTGTTCTTCGCCCGCGCGATGTACTCGGGGATGCGGTCCGGGGTGCCGATCTCGCGCAGCATGTTGAGCGCCGCCTCGTTGGCGCCGCCGTGCGCGGGGCCCCACAGGCAGGCGATGCCGGCCGCGATGCACGCGAACGGGTTGGCGCCCGACGAACCGGCGAGACGCACGGTCGAGGTCGAGGCGTTCTGCTCGTGGTCGGCGTGGAGGATGAAGATCTTGTCCATCGCCGATTCGATGACCGGATCGACCTCATATTCCTCGGCCGGCACGCCGAACGTCATGCGCAGGAAGTTGCCGGTGTAGGACAGCTTGTTGTCCGGATAGAGGAACGGCTGACCCACCGAATATTTGTACGCCATCGCCGCGATCGTCGGCATCTTGGCGATCAGGCGGTGGCTGGCGATCTTGCGCTGCACCGGATCGGTGATGTCGGTGGAATCGTGGTAGAAGGCGGACAGCGCGCCGACGACGCCGCACAAGATCGCCATCGGGTGCGCATCGCGACGGAAGCCGCGGTAGAAGGTCGCCAGCTGCTCGTGCACCATCGTGTGGCGCGTGATGGTGCGGGTGAACTGGTCGAGCTCGTCCTGGTTCGGCAGCTCGCCGTTCAGCATCAGATAGCTGACTTCCATGAAGCTCGACTGCTCGGCGAGCTGGTCGATCGGGTAGCCGCGGTGGAGCAGGATGCCCTGGTCGCCGTCGATGTAGGTCAGGCCCGACTCGCAGCTCGCGGTCGAGGTGAAGCCCGGATCGTAGGTGAAGGCGCCGGTCTGCGCATAGAGCTTGCGGATGTCGATGACGTCCGGCCCGACCGTGCCCGAGAGCACCGGATAATCACCGTCCTTGCCCGCTAGCTGCAGCTTGGCAGTATCGCTCATCGGTGTCGTCCTTTCGTTCAGTGGTTGGCCGGAACGGCCATCTGGTCGGCGATGCGGCCCAGGCTTTCCTCGCGGCCGAGCAGCTCGAGCACGTCGAAGATGCCGGGGGAGGTGCGGCGACCCGTCAGAGCGGCGCGAAGCGGCTGCGCGACTGCGCCCAGCTTCACCCCGGCTGCGTCCGCCACGCTGCGTACCGCATGTTCTAGTGTCTCCGTATCCCACCGCTCGACCGCGTCAAGCGCCGTGTGCAGCTGCGAAAGCAGCGCGGACACCTCGCCGGCGAGCAGCGGCTGCGCCGACTCCTCGACGGGCAGGGGCCGGGCGACGAAGAGGAAGGCGGTGTTGTCGGCAAGCTCGTTGAGATCGGCCGCACGCGGCTTCAGCGCCGGCATGGCGCGGCGCAGCAGATCGACGCCCGCAGCGTCGGGCGCAGGCGACAGGCGCGCCGCGACCAGATCGGCGATTCGCGCATCGTCCGCCTCGCGGATATAGTGGCCGTTGACGTGCGCCAGCTTCTTGAGATCGAAGCGGGCCGGCGAGCGGCCGACGCCCGACAGGTCGAACAGCTCGACCGCGCGGTCGCGCGCGATGATCTCCTCGTCGCCATGCCCCCAGCCGAGACGCAGCAGATAGTTGTTGAGCGCTTCGGGCAGGATGCCGAGTTCGTCGCGATAGGCGTCGACGCCCAGCGCGCCGTGGCGCTTCGACAGCTTCGCGCCGTCGGCGCCGTGGATCAGCGGGACGTGGGCGTAGACCGGATCCGGCCAGCCGCCTTCGACCGCATCCATCGCGCGGATCAGCGCGAGCTGGCGGAAGGCGTTGTTGAGGTGGTCGTCGCCGCGGACGACGTGGGTGACGCCCATGTCGTGATCGTCGACCACGACCGCGAGCATGTAGGTCGGCGTGCCGTCGGAGCGCAGCAGCACGAAATCGTCGAGCTCGGCGTTGGCGACGGTGACCGCACCCTGCACGCGATCCTCGATCGTCACGGCCCCGTCCTTCGGCGCCTTCAGCCGGACGACGTAAGGCGCGCCGGCGGGCGCTTCGCCGGGATCGCGGTCGCGCCAGCGGCCGTCGTAGCGGATCGGCTTGCTCTCGGCGCGCTGCCGCTCGCGCAGTTCGGCCAGTTCCTCGGCCGTGGCGAAGCATTTGTAGGCATGGCCGGCGGCGAGCAGTTGGTGGGCCACCTCGGCATGGCGGTCGGCGCGCGCGAACTGGAACACGGCGTCGCCGTCCCAGTCGAGCCCGAGCCAGCGCATGCCGTCGAGAATCGCCTCGATCGCGGGCTGGGTCGAGCGCACACGGTCGGTGTCCTCGATGCGCAGCAGGAACTTGCCGCCGTGATGGCGCGCATAGAGCCAGTTGAACAGCGCGGTGCGCGCGCCGCCGATGTGCAGGAACCCCGTCGGGGAGGGGGCGAAGCGCGTGACGACAGCGCCTTCAGGCGAGGTTCCGGTATCCATAGTTGCGCGCAACAGCGCCTGCTCCCAAGCTCGATCGATCATGGCCACGTCAGCCGCGCCCGCCCCTAGCACGCCCCTCCCGGGGCTTCAAATCCACTGGCGGGTGCAATTACTGCCGGCGGTGGAGCGCTGGCTGGAGGCGGAGCGCGACCAGTTGGTGCTGTGGATGCCGGTGGCGCTGGGGACGGGCATCGCCGCCTGGTTCGTGCTGCCGAACCCGACGCAGTGGATCGCCTTTTTGTTCGCGGCGCTGGGGACGGCGTTCGCGGGGGCGGCGCTGCCGGCGGCCGGCCGGTTGGGACGCGTGATAATGGCGGCGGGGCTGCTCGCCGCGCTCGGCTGCGCGCTGGTGTGGTGGCGGGCGGAGCGGGTGGCGGCACCGGTACTGGCCCGGCCGGGCGTGTTCGCCTTCACCGCGCGAGTCGTGCGGGTCGAGCCGCTGCCCGCACGCGGCCTCGTCCGGCTGCGGCTGGCGCCGATCGCGGCACCGGCGCTGCCGCCGATGGTGCGGGTCAATCTGGCCGAAGCGGTCGTGCCCGCGGGCGTCGCGCCCGGCGCGGTGCTGCGGCTGCGCGCGCGGCTGGTGCCGCCGCCCCCGCCCGCGGTGCCCGGCGCCTACGACTTCACCCGCACCGCCTGGTTCGCCGGGATCGGCGCGACCGGGCGCGGGTTCGCGCCGGTGACGCTGGTCCGTCCGGCGGCGGCACCCGAGGCCGACCTGCGCAACCGGCTGACCGCGCACATCCAGGCGCGGGTCGCGGGCAGCGCCGGCGGGGTCGCCGCCGCGCTGGTGACCGGCGACCGTGGCGCGATCGGCGAGGCGGCGGACGAGTCGATGCGCCGCGCCGGCCTCGCCCACCTGCTGTCGATCAGCGGGCTGCACGTTACTGCGGTGGTCGGCGCGACGATGCTGCTCCTCCTCCGGCTGCTCGCGCTGGTGCCGGCGCTGGCGTTGCGGGTGCGGCTGCCGCTGGTGGCGGCGGGCGGCGCGGCGCTGGCGGCGATCGGCTATACTTGGTTGTCCGGCGCCGAGGTGCCGACGGTCCGCTCGTGTGTCGCGGCGCTGCTGGTGCTGGCCGCGCTGGCCATGGGGCGGGAGGCGATCACGCTGCGGCTGGTCGCGACCGGTGCCTTTCTGGTGCTGCTGGTGCTGCCCGAGGCGCTGAGCGGACCGAGCTTCCAGCTGAGCTTCGCCGCGGTGACCGCAATCGTCGCGCTGCACGAGCAGCCGGCGGTGCGCCGCTGGTTCCAGGCGCGCGACGAGAGTTGGGGGCTGCGGCTGCTGCGCGGGCTCGGGTCGCTGCTGCTGACGGGGGTCGCGGTGGAAGCGGTGCTGATGCCGATCGGCCTGTTCCACTTCCACAAGGCGGGGTTGTACGGCGCGCTCGCCAACCTCGTCGCGATCCCGCTCACCACCTTCGTCGTCATGCCGGCCGAGGCGCTGGCGCTGCTGCTCGACGTGGCGGGGCTCGGTGCGCCGCTGTGGTGGATCGTCGAGCGGTCGCTGGCGCTGCTGCTGTGGATCGCGGAGATCGCCGCCGCGGCACCCGGGTCGGTCGCGGCGCTGCCGTCGATGCCGACGGGCGCATTCGCGCTGATGGTCGTGGGCGGGCTGTGGCTGGCATTGTGGCGAACACGGCTGCGGCTGCTGGGGCTGGCGCCGTTCCTCGTCGGCGCCGGCTGGGCGGTGGTGACGCCAGCGCCCGACCTGCTCGTTACCGGGGACGGGCGGCATCTCGCGGTGCGGACGCCGGACGGCGGCATGGCGATCCTGCGCGACCGGGCCGGCGACTATGTGCGCGACACGCTGGGGGAGGGCGGCGGCGTCGCCGGCGAACTGCCGCCGCTGGCCGAACAGCGCCATGCGCGCTGTACCGCCGACGTCTGCCTGGCCGACGTCGCCGGGGGAGGGCGCAGCTGGCGCATCCTCGCGACGCGCAGCGGCTATCTCCTTCCCGCCGCCGAGTTGATCGCGGCGTGCCGCAGCGCCGACATCGTGGTGAGCGACCGCCGCCTGCCGCGCGGCTGCACCCCGCGCTGGCTGCGGCTCGACCGGCCGGCGCTGGAGAAGACGGGCGGCCTCGCGATCCGCTTCGATCCGCCCGAAGTCCGCCGCGTCCGCCCGGCGGGCGACCGGCACCCGTGGATGATGCCGACGACGACGCCGAACGTGCGGTGGCAGCAGCGGGCGCGTAAAGAAGGCAATTATCGTCGCCGGTAATTCTCGCGTCGCGGTCGGGCGAACGCTTTTCGTCTGCGGGGAAGCCGCACACTCGCCGGTACACTCGTCATCCCGACGGAAGTCAGGATCCATTGCCGCTACGCCTCTGAGCCACGAGGAACTCGGGGCGCGGTTCCGCTCCGCTCGGCGAACTGGTGCGGCGGCGTCATGCCAAAAAAGTAGTATCCGCCATCGTCTCGCTCAAAGCCTCGAAGGTGGCGTGTATGGATGCTGACCTTCGTCAGCATGACGAAGAAGGTGGGGCAGTCCTGCTGGAGTTCTCCGCCGAACATTGTTTTGCGGGTAATCGCGGCTGTGGTGTGTCTGAACATCCGCCCCTGTTGCACAGCGAGGAACGCCGTACTCACACCGTGGGACGGCTTCATCCAACCCCGATGTGCCGCGCCCCGCCGGCGTAGCGCATCTGGATGCTGACTTCCGTCAGCATGACGAGGTAGGGGGATGCGCCCGCCTGCCGGTCGAACCTTCCGGCAGGATTGCGAAACCCTGCCGACCGCCTCCGAAACCCGCCGCCGACTTCAGTAGCGCCGCAGCAGCCCGGCCAGCTTGCCCTGTACCCGCACCTGATCCGGGCGATAGCGTTGCGGGTCGTAGCTGCGGTTGGCGGGGTCGAGCCGGATCATCGCGCCCTCGCGGCGGAAATATTTGAGCGTCGCCTCATTCTCTTCGATCAGCGCGACGACGATCTCACCGTCGCGGGCGGCGTCGGTGCGGCGGACCAGCGCATAGTCGCCGTCGAGGATGCCGGCTTCGACCATCGAATCTCCGGCGACCTCGAGCGCGTAATGCTCGCCCGAGCCGAGCAGCGCGGCAGGCACCGACAGCATCTGCTGCCCCTCCAGCGCCTCGATCGGCACGCCGGCGGCGATGCGGCCGTGCAGCGGGATTTCGAGGACGTCGTTGGCCGGGGCGGGCGGCGGCGTCGGGGCCGGACGCGGCGCGGTGGCGCGGGCGGGCTTCTTGGTCGTCTCGCCCCGCTCGGGCATGCGCAGCACTTCGAGCGCGCGCGCGCGGTTGGGGAGGCGGCGGATGAACTGGCGTTCCTCCAGCGCGCTGATGAGCCGGTGGACGCCCGACTTGGACTTGAGGTCGAGCGCCTCCTTCATCTCCTCGAACGAGGGGGATACGCCGGTTTCCTTCAACCGATCGTCGATGAAGCAGATCAGCTCGTGCTGCTTGCGCGTGAGCATGCGGTCCTCCGTCGGAACAGACGTGGAACCTTTAGGAAACGCTGACGGGCCTTGTCAACCGATATCGAGGATTTCCACCGAGTCGCCCGCGGCGGCGGCAGGGGCGTGCGGCGGACGCACGATCAGGCACTCCGCGTGCGCCAGCGTGCGCAGCATCGAACTGTCCTGCCGGGGCGCGGGCCAGGCGCGCCCGTCGCGCAGTTCGGCACGCAGGTGATCGGCGCGGCGATCGTTGGCGGGGAGCGCGGCGCCGAGCGGTACCCGCCTCCGGCGCGCCAGTGGATCGGCGGCACCGGCAAGGAAGCGCACCAGCGGCAGCAGGAACAGCGTGGCGGTGACGAAGGCGGAGACCGGGTTACCGGGAAGTCCCAGCACCACCGCATCGCCGAGCCGCCCCGCCATCATCGGCTTGCCCGGCCGCATCGCGATGCGCCAGAAATCGATGCGAGCACCGGCGTCTTCGAGCGCCGGGCGGACGAGGTCGTGGTCGCCCACCGAAGCGCCGCCGGTGGTGACCAGCACGTCGGCACGAACGGCGGCGAAGGCGGCGGCGAGCGCCGCGCGGTCGTCGGGAAGAATGCCGAGGTCGATGCGCTCGACCGGGAGCCGCGCCAGCAGCCCGGCGAGCAGCACGCCGTTGGATTCGGGAAGACCCGCGTCGGGCGGAGAGCCGGGGGGCACGAGCTCGTCCCCGGTCGCGGCGACCGCGACGCGGACCCGGCGTCGTACTGGCACCGCGCCGTGCCCGCCCACTGCCAGCAGCGCGGCGGCCGCAGCCGTGATGGGCGCCCCGGCGGCCACCAGCCGGTCGCCCGCCGAGAAGTCCAGCCCGGCGGCGCGTACGCTGCTGCCGACACCCGATGGGCCTTCGCCGGCGAGCGTCAGCCGCAGGCCGTCGCGCGCGGCTTCCTCCTGCACCAGCACGGTGTCGGTGCAGGAGGGCAGCGCCGCGCCGGTGAAGATGCGGGTCGTCTGGCCCGCGCCGACCTGGCCGGCGAACGGCCGGCCGGCGGCGGACTCGCCGATCACCTCCCACGGGCCGGGCAGGTCGGCGAAGCGGATCGCATAGCCGTCCATCGACGACAGCGCGCGATCGGGCTGGGTGCGCAGCGCCACGATGTCGCGCGCCGCCCAGCGGCCGATCGCGTCGTGCACCGGCACCGTCTCGCCCGCAACCGGGCCGGCGAGCCCCAGCACCCGCGCCTGGGCCTCTTCGAGCGGCAGCAGGCTCACGCGGGGTCTTCGGCGCGCCAGGTGCCGGACTTGCCGCCCGACTTGGCGAGCAGCCGCACGCCCTCGACCGCCATGCCGCGGTCGAGCGCCTTGGCCATATCGTAGACGGTGAGCAGCGCGACCGAGACGGCGGTCAGCGCCTCCATCTCCACGCCGGTCTTGCCTTCGGTGGCGCAGGTCGCGGTGGCGGCGATGCCGTCGCCCTCGATCGCGAGGTCGAGCGCCACGCGGGTGAGGGGAAGCGGGTGGCACAGCGGGATGAGATCGCTGGTGCGCTTGGCCGCCATGATCCCGGCGACGCGCGCGACGGCGAGCACATCGCCCTTTTTCACCAGCCCGTCGCGGATTGCCGCCAACGCCTCGGCCGACATGGCGATGCGACCAGTCGCGGTCGCCTGGCGCGCGGTCACCGCCTTGGCGCCCACGTCCACCATGCGGGCATGCCCCCCGGCATCGAGGTGGGTGAGGCCGCTCATCCGATCAGCGCGCGGGTCGCCGCCTCGACATCGTCCTGCCGCATCAGCGCCTCGCCCACCAGGAAGCAGTGGATGCCGTGCTCGGCCATCGCGTCGAGATCGGCACGGCCGGTGATGCCGCTTTCGGCGACGAAGGTGCAGTCCGCCGGGGCGTGCGACACCAGTTCGTAGGTCCGCTCGAAGCTGACCGAGAAGTCGCGCAGGTCGCGGTTGTTGACGCCGACCAGCCGCGTCTTGAGCTTGAGCGCGCGTTCCAGCTCGGGGAAGTCGTGAACCTCGACCAGCACGTCCAGCCCGCGCTCCAGCGCCGCCGCCTCGATCTCGGCCATCTGCCGATCCTCCAGCGCCGCGACGATCAGCAGGATCGCGTCGGCACCCAGCGCGCGCGCCTCGGCCGCCTGCCACGGATCGATGGTGAAGTCCTTGCGCAGCACCGGCAGCTCGCAGGCGGCACGCGCCGCGACCAGATAGGCGTCGGAGCCCTGGAAATATTCCTCGTCGGTCAGCACCGACAGGCAGGCGGCGCCGCCCGCCTGATAGGCGCGGGCGTGGGCGGGCGGATCGAAGTCGGGGCGGATCAGCCCCTTCGACGGACTCGCCTTCTTGATCTCGGCGATCAGCGCCGGACCCGGACGCGCGTCCAGTGCCGCGCGGAACCCACGGGGCGGCGTCTGCTGGGTGGCGCGGCGGTCGAGTTCCTGCACGCCCGCCAGGCTCTTGCGCGCGGCGACCTCGACCCGCTTTGTGTCGAGGATCTTCGAAAGCATCGTGCTCATGCGTAGGCAATCCATGCGTCGAGGAGGCGCCGGGCGGCACCGGAATCGATGGTGTTGGCGGCGAGCGTGGCGCCCTCGGCTAGGTCGGGCACCTTGTCGGCGATCACCAGCGCGGCGGCGGCGTTGAGCAGCACCGCGTCGCGGTACGCGCCTTCTTCGCCCGCCAGCAGCCGGCGCAACGCCAGCGCGTTGTACGCCGGGTCGCCACCGCGCAGCGAGTCGAGTGGGCTGGCCGGCAGGCCGGCGTCGGCCGGCGTGATGCGATCGGGCAGCGCGACCGAGCCGATGCGCACGACGCGGGTCGGGCCTGCGATCGAGATCTCGTCGAGATCCTCCTCGCCCGAGATGACGGCCGCGGCGGTCGCGCCCAGGCTTTCCAGCGCCTCGGCATAGATCGGCGCATAGTCGGGGCGGGCGATGCCGATCAGCTGGCGCTCGACATGTGCGGGGTTGGCGAGCGGACCCATCAGGTTGAACACCGTGCGGCGGCCGATCTTCTGGCGGATCGGCTGGATGCGCCGCATCGCCGGATGGTGGTTGCCCGCGAACAGAAAGGCGATACCGATGTCCGCGAGCGTCTGTTCGGCGAGCGCCCCGGCGCGGGCCATGTCGAGGCCGAGCGCCTCCAGCGTGTCGGCGGCGCCCGCCTTGCTGGAGGCGGCGCGGTTGCCGTGCTTGGCGACTGGCACGCCGGCGGCGGCGACCACCAGGCTGACCGCGGTCGAGACGTTGAGCGTGTGATGGCCGTCGCCCCCCGTGCCGCAGACGTCGATCGCGCCAGCAGGGGCGTCGATCGGCAGCATCCGATGGCGCAGCGCGCGCGCGGCCTCGGCGATCTCGATGCTGGTCTCGCCGCGTTCGGTGAGGCCGACGAGGAAGGCGATGATCGCCTCTTCCGAGGCTTTGCCGTCCAGGATCGCCGCGAACGCCTCGGCCGCGCTTTCACGCGACAGCGGCGATTCGGTGGAGGGCAGCAATACGGTGGTGGTCATGCCGCCGCCCGTGCCTGCGGGGTCAGGCCCGCGATCGTCAGGAAGTTCGCGAGCATGGCATGGCCGTGCTCGGTGGCGATGCTTTCGGGATGGAACTGCACCCCGTGGATCGGCAGCGTCGCGTGGCGGAAGCCCATGACGCTCGCGTCACCGGCGGTGCAGTTGACCACCAGCGCGTCGGGCGCGTCGGTGACGATCAGCGAATGGTAGCGGGTGGCGGTGAACGGGGAGGGAAGCCCCTTGAACAGCCCGGTGCCGTCGTGCTCGACCGGGCAGGTCTTGCCATGCATCAGTCCGCCGCGCACCACCTTGCCGCCGAAATGCTGGCCGATCGCCTGATGGCCCAGGCACACGCCGAGCAGCGGGCGTCCGGCTTCCGCACAGGCGGCGACCAGATCGAGCGAGATCCCCGCTTCGTTGGGGGTGCAGGGGCCGGGCGAGATCAGGAAGCCCGCCGCATTGCTGGCCAGCGCCTCGGCTGCGGTCAGCGCGTCGTTGCGCACGACCTTCACCGGCGCGCCCAACTCCATCAGATAATGGACGAGGTTCCAGGTGAAGCTGTCGTAATTGTCGATGACGAGGATCATGGCTTTGCCATAGCGCCGCCGCAGTCTGGCGCAACGCTGTCCCGCGCCCGATCGTTGGTGGCACCGTGTTTTGCGTTCAGGAGGTTGGTATGGTTCGTTGGTTTCTCGTCGCGGCGCTCGCCGCATCGCCGGCCGTGGCACAGCCGCAGGCCGAGCAGGCGAGCAACGCGCCACCCCAGCGCACCCGCAGCGTCACCGTCTATGGCGACGAGGCCTGCCCCAAGGCGGAGTCCGAGAACGAGGTCGTGGTCTGCGCGCGCAAGGACGAGAGCGAGCGCTTCCGCATCCCCAAGGAACTGCGGGATCCCCCGTCGCAGGAAGCCGCGGCGCAGAGCTGGGCCAACCGCGCCGAGACGATGATGGAGGTCAACAAGGTCGGACTGCCCAACAGCTGCTCGCCGGTCGGCAGCGGCGGCCAGACCGGCTGCACCCAGCAGATGCTCCGCCAATGGTATCTGGAGCGCAAGGCGCAGAAGGAAGCGGAACAGTATCCCGGCCAGGGGGACTGAGGCTGGGGTAGCGGGGGGCGGCGGCGCTCGCCCCCCTTCTTCGTCATGCTGACGGAGGTCCGCATCCATTCGCGCTACGCGTGCGATCCCAGACGGAGCGGCAATGGATCCTGACTTTCGTCAGGATGACGACGAGTTGGTGGCTTCGGTAAGAGCGGGCGCCCGGCTGCGCAGGAGCCTGGACAGGGACGGCTGCTACTGGCCGAACCCTGCCTCGCCCGCCCGCGCGATCGCTTCGCGGGCCGCTGCCAACAGCGCGCCGGCCTTGGCCTCGCATTCGCGCTGTTCGTAGGCGGCGTCGCTGTCGGCGACGATGCCGGCACCGGCCTGGACGTGCATGGTGCCGTCCTTCACCACCGCGGTGCGCAACACGATGCACGAATCCATCGATCCGTCCGGCGAGAAATAGCCGACGCCTCCGGCATAGGCGCCGCGGGTTTCCTCCTCCAGTTCGGCGATCACCTGGCACGCGCGCACCTTGGGCGCGCCGCTGACGGTGCCGGCAGGGAAGCCCGCGAACAGCGCGTCGAGCGCGTCGCGATCGGGCGCGAGCCGGCCGACGACGTTCGACACGATGTGCATCACGTGGCTGTAGAACTCGATGCCGTAGCTGTCGGTCACCCGCACGCTGCCGGCCTCGGCGACCCGGCCCACATCGTTGCGGCCGAGGTCGAGCAGCATCAGATGCTCGGCGCGCTCCTTGGGGTCGGCGAGCAGGCTCTCGCGATTCTCGGCATCCTGGACGGCCGTGGCACCGCGCGGCCGGGTGCCGGCGATCGGCCGGATCGTCACCTCGCCGTCACGCACGCGCACCAGGATCTCGGGGCTCGACCCGATCAGCGCGAAGCCCGGAAGGTCGAGATGGTACAGGAACGGCGAGGGATTGACGCGCCGCAGCGCGCGATAGAGCTCGAACGGCGGCAGCGCGAACGGCGCGGTGAAACGTTGCGCCAGCACCACCTGGAAGATGTCGCCGGCGCCGATGTACTCCTTGGCGCTCGCCACCATCTCGGCATAGCGGCCGGGGGCGAGGGTCGGAGTGAGCGCGATCTCCTGCGGCACTGCGCGCACCGGCTCCGGCAGCGGCGTGCGCGCGAGCCGCGCGGCGACGTCCTCGATCCGGCCCATCGCCGCCGCGATCGCGCCGTCCGCATCGGCCGCATCGGCCGCGTCGGGCCAGACCGGCGCGACCAGGAACAGCGCGTCGGACAGGCGGTCGAACACCATCAGCAGCGTCGGCCGCACGAACATCATGTCGGGCAGGTCGAGCGGGTTGGCCGCCGGTCGGTCGAGCTTCTCGACCAGGCCGATGGTCTCGTAGCCGAAATAGCCGACCAGGCAGGCGAGCGCGCGCGGCAGCGCCTCCGGCACGTCCATCCGGCACGACGCGACCAGCGATCGCAGCGCGTCGAGCGCCGGCTCGGCGCAGGACGCGAACGCCTCGCGGTCGGTGAGCCACTCCCGGTTGAGCGCGGCGTCGTTGCCGCGGGCACGGAACACCAGGTCGGGAGCCAGCCCGATCAGGCTGTGACGCCCGCGCACCGATCCGCCCTCGACCGATTCGAGCAGGAAGTCGCCGCGACCGGGCTCGATCAGCTTGAGCGCAGCGGCGACCGGCGTTTCGGTATCGGCGACCAGCCGCTGCCACAGCAGCGCAGGCTTGCCTCCGGCCAGCGCCGCCCGCGCCGCGTCGCGTCCCTCGATCATCAGTTGGCTGCGGCGCCGCCCTGGCCCGCCAGCGTGCTGCGGACGCGGGCGACGGCGGCGTCGTTCTTGCTCACGCCGACGTTGCGACGGACGGCCTCCGCGAACTGCTCGGCATATTCGGCACCGACGCCCTGGGCGAGCCCGGCGCGCGCGGACGAGATCGCCCGCTTGTCGCCACTCGCATCGCCCGGCGTGATGCTGTCGAGATAGACCACGAACCAGCCGCCGTTGTTCGGCGCCGCGATCAGCCGCGCCTTCTTGGCCGCCATCGCGAACATCAGCTCGACCGGCGGCGGCACGTTGCCCTGTTGCGCGGCGAGCTGCGCACGCGTCGCCGTGAGCGGCGTCGGCGCCGGCACCTTCAGGCCGGAGGCGGAAACCGCCTGCGCCAGCGGGGTGCCGCCGTTGACCTTGGCGAGGATCGCCGCCGCCGCCTTGCGGGCGGCCTGCTGCGCGCGCTCGGCGACGAACGCCTTCTGCACCTGCTCGCGGATCTGGGCGATCGGACGCGGCGCGGCCGGCACGACCCGCTCGAGGCCGACCACGGCGAAGGTGCCGTCGTCCTCCAGCTGGACGATCTGCGGCGCGTCGCCCTGCTCGGCGGTGAAGCCCGCCTCGATCACCCGCGCGAGCGCCGGATCGGCCGGGCTTCCCGGCTGGTCGGGATCGATCCCCGCCGCGGTGACGGGGGCGGTGGCCTTCGCGTCGAGCTTGGCCTCCTTGGCGACTTCCTCGAAGGTCGCGCCGTCGTTGATCGCGCCGTCGATCCGCTCCTGCGCGTCGTTGATCGCGCTCGTCGCCTTGCTGCGGCTGAGCTCGGCGACCAGTTCGGGGCGCGCCTGTTCGAGCGACTTGGCGGGAGCCTTGGTCACCTTGTCGACGTGCAGCACGTGCCAGCCGAGCGGCGAGCGAACCGGGCCGACGACGCCGCCTTCGGCCGCGGCGAACGCCGCGTCGGCGATCGCCTGGTTCGTCTGCGCGGCGAGGCCGGCCTTGTCGAGGTCAGCGAAGCTGCCCGCTTCGAGGCCGGCGGCCTGCGCGGCGGCATCGATCGCGGTGCCGCCCTTCACGCGCGCGGCGAGCTGGTTGGCGGCGTTCTGGTCGGCGACCACCACCTGGCGAACGCTGCGGCGCTCGCTGGCGGCGAAGCGGCTGCCCGCGGCGCGGTACGCCTGGGCGATCTCGGCGTCGGTCGGCGTCGACTGCGCGGCGAGGCCGGTCGGCGAGACGATCGCGTAGCGGATCACGCGGCGCTCCGGCACGGTGTAGCGCGCGCGGTTCTTGGCGTAATAGGCGGTAAGCTCCGCATCGCTCGGCGGCGTGCCCTGCGGCACCGCGGCGGCGGGAATCAGCACGATCTGCCCGGCGCGCTTCTCCAGCAGCAGCGAGGCATAGGGGAGCGCGAGCTGCTCGGGCAGCTGGCTGGCGCCGACGGTCGGGCTGACCAGCCACTGGGCAAGCATATCGCGGCCGATCGCCTCGCGCAGACCCGCCGGGGTCATGCCGCGCTGGGCGATCGCGCGCTCGAAGGTCGCCTGGTCGAACTTGCCGTCGAAGCCCTGGAACGCCGGGATGCTCGCGATCTGGCCGTCGACCAGCTTGTTGTTGACCGCCATGCCGACCTTGTTGGCGTAGCGTTCGAGCGCGATCGAGGTGATCATGCGCTGGAGGATGTTCTCCACGCCGCCGGCGGCGACCAGCTGCGCCATGTCGACGTTCGGGCTGCGCTGGCGGGCAGACTGCAGCTCCTGCTGGACCTGCTTCGTGAGTTCGGTGTCGCGCACCGCCGAGCCGCCGACCTTGGCGACGACGTCGCTGGTGGCGCCGCCCGGCCGCAGCCCGGTGATGTCGCCGGCCGCGAAGGCGAGCGCGATCACGACGAGAAACGCGAGCGCGACGACCTTGCCGATGGTCGAATTGAGAAGACGCCTGACGAATGCGAGCATCGAAGAGCTGGTCCTGCCGGAAGAAAGAATGCGTGGCTTTAGGGCGGCCGTCGCGCGGCTTCAAGCTTGTGCCCGACGCAAGGGTTGGTATCGCCTGCGGCAGGGACATGAGGAGACGGGCGTGACGCGACGCAAGCTGGTGGCCGGCAACTGGAAGATGCACGGGCTACGCGCCCAGCTGAAGGAGATCGCCGCGATCGAGGCGGCGGCCGCGGCCCACCCGGACGTCGACGTCGCGCTGTGCGTCCCCGCGACGCTGATCGCCGCGGCGGTCGAGCATGCCGACACGGTGCGGATCGGCGCGCAGGACGTCCACGAGAACGAACATGGCCCGCACACGGGCTGCGTCTCGGCGGCGATGCTGGTCGAGGTGGGGGCGCAGATGGTGATCGTCGGCCATTCGGAGCGGCGTTCCGACCAGAACGAGACCAGCCACGACGCCTGGGCCAAGGCGGCGGCGGCGCGCAAGCAGGCGATGGACGTGATCCTGTGCGTCGGCGAGACCGAGGCCGAGCGCAACGCTGGCCGCGCCGAACGCGTTGTCCAGGCGCAGATCGAGAAGTCGGTGCCCGAGGACGCCGACGGCGACTGGTTCACGCTATCTTATGAGCCACGCTGGGCGATCGGCACCGGCCGCACCCCGACGCTCGACGAGATCGCCTCGATCCACGCGATCGCGCGCGCCAAGCTGCGGATGATGGTGGGCGACGCCGCCGACCGCATCCGCATCCTCTATGGCGGGTCGGTGACCGGCGCCAACGCGTCGGCGATCCTGGGCGTGGAGAACGTCGACGGCGCGCTGGTCGGCGGCGCCAGCCTGACCGCGGAGAAGTTCGTGCCGATCATCGAGGCCGCCGCCGCGGTGGGGTGAGGGGGCGCTGCGGCGTCGCTCCGGAGGCGATAGGCTCGGAGACTCTTTAGCGTTGCGGCAATGGATCCTGACTTTCGTCAGGATGACGCAGGTGGGTAGCGAAATTGCGAGCCGCGGCTGGGTAACGGAGACAGCGGCGCTACCCACATCTCACCCTTCGTCATGCTGACGGAAGTCAGCATGTGGATTCACATTCGAAGTGCAACAGTTGGAATGCCTCGGCGGGGGTACGGAAGCCGAGGCACTTTCTGGGGGTGTTG
>NZ_JBIUCZ010000029.1:0-46256 GCF_047975845.1 Sphingomonas mangrovi
ACAGGTCCGCAAAGGACGCCGGCCTCGTCTGCTTGCGCATCTCATCTCTCCGATACCCAGCGAAGAGAATCACATCCCCAGCTTTATGCAAAGGTCCCGCGAAAGCTGGGATCTCGTGCCACAGGCTCCGTCCTCGCGGCACGAGATCCTGACTTTCGTCAGGATGACGGTCGGGTGCGATCCGGGCGCCAGGTGCGACGATGTTGGAAGGAGGCGCCTTGCCGCCGCCTCAGGCGAGGCGGCGGGAAGGGCTGGCAGGAGTGGAGGGACTCGAACCCACGGCCCTCGGTTTTGGAGACCGATGCTCTACCAACTGAGCTACACTCCTATTGCCCCGCCCTCTATCCGCCGTTTTCGTCGGGGGCAAGGGCCGTGCGCATGCAAAATGACCGGGACGTTCCGATCGCTTTTACGAGCACCGCGCGGCGGGAGAGCCCTGCCGGCGCGGCGCGGAGTAGGAAAGCGGAAAATGCCGGCTGCCGCTCGGCAGCCGGAGCGATCAGGCGGCGATGGCGTAGGGCTTGATCTCGCCGTTGAGGTAGAGGTTGCGTGCCTTGGCGCGGCTGAGCTTGCCCGAGCTGGTGCGCGGCAGCGTGCGCGGCGGCACCAGTTCGATCACGCAGTTCATGCCGGTGACGGCACGCACCCGCTCGCGGATCTCCTCGCGCAGCCGCTGGCGCTCGTCGTCGTCGGAGGCGCGGCACTGCACCAGTACCGCCGGCGTCTCCTCGCCACCCGGCGTGGTGATCGCGAAGGCGGCGATGTCGCCGGCCTTGAAGCCGGGCAGCTGCTCGACCGCCCACTCGATGTCCTGCGGCCAGTGGTTGCGGCCGTTGACGATGATCATGTCCTTGGCGCGGCCGACGATGTAGACATAGCCGTCCGATAGATACCCCATGTCCCCGGTATCCAACCAACCGTCGGCCATGCACGCCTCGGTCGCGGCATCGTCGCGGAAATAGCCGACCATCACCGACGGCCCCTTGCACCATACCTTGCCGATCGCGCGCTCGGGCAGCGGGGTGCCGTCCTCCTCGCGGATCTCGACGGTCATGTCGCGCACCGGCTTGCCGCAGTTGACGATCGCGCGGAAGCGCTGCGGCCGGTCGCCGCGGCGGTCGCCGCCCGACAGCTCGGTTTCCTCGACCAGCTCGACCTGGATGCCCTCGCCCGGCGGCATGATCGACACGGCGAGCGTCGCCTCGGCCAGGCCGTAGCTCGGCAGGAAGGCGGAGGCCTGGAAGCCCGCGTCGCCGAACGCGTCGACGAAGCTCTGCATCACGTCCGGGCGGATCATGTCGGCGCCGTTGCCCGCCACGCGCCAGCGCGACAGGTCGAAGCGGTCCGACGCCTTGGTCTGCGACGACATGCGGCGTGCGCAGATGTCGTAGCCGAAGGTCGGCGAATAGGAGAGGGTGGTGCCGGTGTTGCGGCTGATGAGGTCGAGCCAGGCGAGCGGGCGCCGCGCGAAATCCTCGGTCTTGAGATAGTCGGTCGAAACCTGGTTGGCGACCGGCGACAGGAAGCAGCCGACCAGCCCCATGTCGTGGTACCAGGGCAGCCAGGACACGCAGCGGTCGGTGCCGACCAGTTCCATGCCGTGGCTGTGCGCGGCCAGGTTGTTGAGCAGCGCGTGGTGGGTGATGGCGACGCCGTGCGGAAACCGCGTCGAGCCGCTCGAATATTGCAGATAGGCGATGTCGTCGCCGCGGGCGGCCGGCAGTTCGACCTCGGCCGCGTCGCGGGTCGCGAACTCGGACCAGTCGATTCCCTCGACGCCCGCGATGCGCGCGGCCTCGCCCGCCATCTGCGCGAGCTCGGGCGGGAAGATCAGCATCTTGGGATCGCAGCTCGAAAGCTGGACGCGCAGCTGCTCGACATAGGCCTCACGGCCGCCGAACGAGGTAGGCAACGGCAGCGGCACCGGCCAAGCGCCGGCATAGACCACGCCGAAGAACAGGCTGGCGAACTCCGCGCCGGTCTCGGCGACCAGGGCGATGCGGTCCTGCGGGCGCACGCCGGCGGCGATCAGCCGGCGCGCCTGCGCCAGCGCGTCCTCCCGCAGCTCGGCATAAGGATAGGCGCGCACCAGCGTGCCGCGCGCGTCGTGGAAGTTGAGCCCGCGAACACCCGAGGCCGCATAGTCCAGCGCTTCGCCCAGCGTCTCGAAATCGGCGAAGCGCCGCGGCAGCGTGTCCATCGTCGGCGTCCCGCCGGCTGCCGTTGCTTCCATATCGGTGTTCATCGTCAAAAAAGCGTCCTCCCTGCGGCGACGGCTCGCTCTGTCCAGCGCGCGCACGCGCGACGGCCAGCGTCACGGCAATCCCGTTCAAAATCGCCGGGCACTGTGGCACAAACATGGCGCATGTCCTACGCCCGCCGCGCCACCAGCCCGCCCAAACCGCTCGATGCCGAGGCGCTCGAACGGTTGGCGCTGCGCTACGTCGAGCGGTACGCGACCACCCGCGCGCGGCTGCGCCAGTATCTCGCCCGTAAGCTGCGCGAGCGCGGCTGGGAAGGTGCCGAGCCGCCGCCGGTCGATTCGCTGGCGGAGCGGATGGCCGAGCTTCGCTACGTCGACGACCGCGCCTTCGCCGAGAGCAAGGCGGCGGCGATGGGCCGGCGCGGCCTCGGCGCGCGCCGCGTCGGGGAGGCGCTGCGCCATGCCGGGGTCCAGGAAGCGGATCGCGAGGCGGTTGCCGCCGACAGCGCCGAAGATGCGGTGGAGAGCGCGCTGCGCTTCGCCAAGCGGCGGAGAATCGGGCCGTTTTCCGCCAGCGCCGCCGATCCGGACCTGCTGCGCCGCCAGGTCGCCGCGTTCGTCCGCGCCGGCCATGCGCCGTCGATCGCCTGGACGATCGCGCGGCTCGCGCCCGGTGCCGACCCGAGCGTCCTGATCGAGGACGGGGGGCGAAACAAACCGTCGCCATCGGATTGGGAGCTGTGATACATCGTCGCCGGGGGAACGATATCGATGCGTGCGGAACCGCAGCGCGCAGACCTCGACCGCGAAGGTGAGGCGCGCGAAGATATGGAGGATACGACCGGCGCCGCCGATGCGGCCGTCGCCGTTTCCGGCGTGGTGAAGTGGTTCGACGTGACGCGGGGGTTCGGCTTCGTGGTGTCGGACGATCCCGCGCACGGCGACGTGCTGGTGCATTTTTCGGTGTTGCAGCCGCACGGGCGGCGGACCCTGCCCGAAGGCGCGCGGGTCGAATGCCTCGCCACCCGGCGCCACCGCGGGATGCAGGCGCGCGAGATCGTCGCGATCGACCTGTCCGAAGCGGTGGAGGAACGGCGCGCGCGCACCCCGGTGCGTCCCGACCGCGTCGGCCTGATCGCCACGGCGGGCGCGTTCGAGCCGGTGGCGGTCAAGTGGTTCAACCGCCTGAAGGGCTATGGCTTCCTGGTGCGCGAACGCGACGGGCTCGACGTGTTCGTGCATATGGAGACGCTGCGCCGCGGCGGGATCGAGGAGGTCGAGCCCGGCCAGGCGATGCAGGCGCGGGTGGTGGACGGCGAGCGCGGGCCGCTCGCGGTGGTGGTCGAAAGGATCGACGAGTGATCAACAAGAGCGTGCGGGTGGTGCTGATCGCGGCGGCGGTCGCCTTGTCGGGAGCGTGCACCAGCAACGGCTCGAGCTCGACCAACGCGGCGGCGGTGCTGCCGCGCACGCAAGTGACGGTGGAGAGCGCGACCGGCGCCCACCGTTTCGACGTGGAGGTCGCGCGCTCGGCGGCGGAGCAGGCGAACGGGCTGATGTACCGCACGAACATCCCCGAGAACGGCGGCATGTTGTTCGCGCCCTATCCCGCGGGCGGCGGTGCGCCGCGGGTGGCGAGCTTCTGGATGAAGAACACGCCGTCGCCGCTCGACATCCTCTTCATCCGTCCCGACGGCACCGTCGCGACGCTGGCGGAGAACACCATCCCCTTCTCCGAGGCGCCGGTGTCGTCGCGCGAGCCGGTGAGCGCGGTGCTCGAACTGCGCGGCGGTCGCGCGGCCGAGCTCGGCATCGCCGAGGGCGACACGGTCCGCTGGAAGGACGCGGTCAAGTAATCGCGGGCGGCGGACGCGCGAACGCGGTTGCTGGCGGACGCTGGCGAGGGTAAGCGGCAGCGCATGGGCATGCTCAAATCGATCTTCACCTGGTGGGAAGGCGCCACCATCGGCACCACGCTTGCGCTGCGCGGCAGGACGAAGGTGGGCACCGACGGGCTCGGCAACGTCTATTACCAGGGCGGCCGCGACACGAGCGGCCAGCCGCGCCGCTGGGTGATCTACGCCGGCAGCAACGATGCCAGCCGGGTCCCGCCCGAATGGTTCAGCTGGCTGCACCATCAGATCGACGGCGCGCCCGACGATTCGCTGCCGCCGGTGCGCAGCTGGGAAAAGCCCGCGATCGCCAACCAGACCGGCACGCCGCTGGCGTGGCGTCCGCCGGGCGCGCTCGATGCGGGCGGGCAGCGGGTGCGCGCCACCGGCGACTATGAGGCGTGGAGCCCGGACGCGTGAACCGTCGCCTGGCCCTGATCGGGGGGCTGGTGCTGGCGGTGCTGGTCGCGATCGGAGCCTGGCTGCTCCTGAAGCCGGGCGCCGATCGGGCTGTCGACGCGCCCGAAGACCCTGCCGTGGCGTTCGAAGCCGCCGAGCGCGGTGCGCCTGCCGGTGAGGTCGTCACCGTCGAGGCGAACAGCGATGCGGCTGCCGTTGCGGGGACCACGCCGATGGCGGAGCGCGTCGCGGTGGTCGGCTTCCTCAACAAGCGCAACGGCGAGACCCGCGACCTGACGATGAAGCCGGGCGAGGCACGGCGCATCGGTGATGCGGTGGTGCGGCTGCGCGCCTGCGAGCGCACCGCGCCGTGGGAGCAGGAGCAGTATACCGGCGCGTTCGTCCAGCTGGACGTGCGCGGCACCGATCGTCATTGGCGGCGGGCGTTCTCGGGCTGGCTGTTCAAGGAACGGCCGACGCTGAACGTCGTCCAGCACCCGATCTACGACGTCTGGCCCAAGAGCTGCACGATGCGCTTCCCCGAAACCGGGCCGGACACGGTGCCGGCAGGATCCGGGGCGAGCCGGTCGAGCGCGCGGAACTCGGGCACGGCGCCGGCGCCGTCGCCTTCCCCGGCACCGGCGGCCAGCGCGGCGGACAACAGCACCGAATAATCCGCCCGGTCGATCTCCACCGCGCCCAGGCTGGCGAGGTGGTCGGTCTGGAACTGGCAGTCGAGCAGGCGGAAGCCGCCGACGCGCAGCCGCGCGACCAGCCAGGCGAGCGCGACCTTCGACGCGTCGGTGGCGCGGCTGACCATGCTCTCGCCGAAGAAGGCACCGCCGAGCGCCAGGCCGTAGAGCCCGCCGGCGAGGCGATCGCCGTCCCAGCATTCGACCGAATGGGCGAAGCCCAGCGCGTGAAGCTGGAGGAAGACCTGCTCGATCGTGCCGTTGATCCAGGTGTCCGGCCGGTCGGCGGCCGATTCGGCGCAGAGCGCGAGGATCTGCGGGAAGGCGGCGTCGGCGGTGACGCGGAAGCGATCGGCGGCGATCGTCCGGCGCAGCGAGCGGCCGCAGTGAAATGCGTCGAGCGGCAGGATGCCGCGGCGCTTGGGCTCGACCCAGTAGATCGACTCGGCGTCGCGGGCGTCGGCCATCGGGAAGACGCCCATCGCATAGGCGCGCAGCACCGTCTGCGGATCGAGGGGGGCGGCGTCGGTCATGGCCGCCAGCCTAGCCGTTCGGCCCGTTCGAGGAAAAGGGCCCCAAGCAAAAGGGGCCGGCGGCGCGTGCCACCGGCCCCTGGATGGGTTCAACGGAACGGCGGCCGGATCAGGCCTTGCAGCTCTGCGCGCCCTTGCCCGGCTGGGTGAGGGTGATCGCCTTGGCATCGCCGGTCAGCGAATAGCCCTCGGCCGTGAGCGGATCGCCGGCCTTCTCGGCCTTCAGCGCGACGGGGGTGCCGCCCTTTTCGGTGCGCAGGTTGGCCAGCTTGTCGCCCGCGAAGAAGTCGACGTAGACGAGGCTGTTGTCCTTGCAGCGGAAGGTGCTGGTCGCCTTGACCGCCGGGGGCAGTTCCACCGGGGCGGCGTTGGCGAGCTGGGAGGCCATCGGGTCGGGCGCGCGCGCGTCGACGGTCTCGGTCTTCTGGTCGCAGCCCGCCACGAGGACGAAGGCGAGGGCGGCGGCGGCAGTGGGGAGGAGGGAGCGTTTCATAGGATGATTGGCTTCGCGCATGCGGTACGCCGCGTCAAGCTGAGCTATGGTACAACACACTGTGGATTCCGTGCCGCAGCATGACACCGGTGCCGAAACGATCCGGGGCGGGCGCACCCGCCCCGAGCCGGCGTTCAGGCGTTGCTGCTGCCGGTCTGGCTGCGCATGCCGCCGCGATCCTCGACCAGCGTCGGCGCCGGACCGGTCGCGGGACGCAGCGCGTCGCGCTCGCCGGCGGGGACCGGCGCGGTCGGATCGGGGCGGAAGGCGTCGGGTGCGCGATCGTCGGCACCCGGGCGCGGCTTGTCGAGCGCGAGGTCGACGGGAACGTGCTCGCCACTTCCCACGCCGCCGGTGCGCGCCGGATCGGCCCGCCGCGCGAGCAGCCAGCCGCCCAGCCCCAGCGCCACGCCGAGCAGGCCGATGCCGGCGGTGACCAGCCGGCTGCGGGCGGGAGTGTCGGTGCGGGAAGGCGTGGCCATGAGGGTCCTTTCGGAAAGGGATGGGCGGAGAACCGCCGAGGATCGGAGCGGGTTCCGGAAGCGGCGCGCGCCGGCGCCGACCGCCGGCCGCCCCATCGGGCCCGGCCAGCCCGGGATGGGCGTGGCCGGGCGGCGCGTCAGTCGCGCAGGTCGGCGGGGACCGTCCCGCCGTTGGCGGCGAGCTCGCGCATCACCGCCTTGTGCAGCCAGATGTTCATTTCGGCCGACCCGTCCTTGGCACCGGTGTAGCCGAGCTCGGTGGCGAGCTCCTTGCGGTTCTCCAGGCTCGAATCGAGGTCGAGCAGCTTCATGAGATCGACGATCGAGGTGCGCCAGTTGAGGCCCGGATGCTTCGCCTCGCGCGCCTTGAGCACCGCCTCGACGTCGGTCGGACGGTTGCTGGTCGGTTCCGCGTCGAAGGTCTGCGGCGGGGTGTTCGCGCCGGGCACCGGATCGGGGATGTGGACGGGCACGGTCTTGGTCTGGGTGACGGGGGCGTCCTTCGCCGCGTCGCCGCCCTTGTGGCCGATGTAGCCGTCGCCGAACGGGCCGCCGTCCTTGCCGAAAATGGCCGTCTTGATCTTGCCGAAGATGCTCATCGAGTCGTCCCTGTCGTGGTGGTTCGGGGGCTCAACGTGCGGGAGCGGGGCTGGTTCATCGTCGCCGGGGACGGTGTCGCGCGCGTCGTCGGCCGCGGCCGGCTGCGCCGAGGCGAGGAGGTCGGCGAACCAGGCGTCGCGCTCCGGCGCGGCGCGTTCGCCGGCGCGTTCCTGCGCGAGGCGGATCTGCTCCTCCTCCGCGAAGCTCAACGTCCGCTCGTAGTCGTCGCCGTAGCGGCCGAAGCTCTCGCCGTCGAAATCGCGCGGCGGCGGGAAGGACGTGCGCCATTCGTCGGCCTCCTCATCCCACCACACCGGGCCGTAGCGCTCGCAAAGTTGAGGAAGTTGACCCGCGTCGGCGGTGGACGGGAACGGGGGCAGGGGGCGAGGTGCGGGTGGTGGCGGCGGCGGCGGGGCGGGCGGTTCCGGCTCGGCGAGGCGGAGCAGGCCGGCGGCCTCGGCCCGGCGCCACTGGTCGAGCGTCCAGTGCGCGCGGCGGGCGGGATCGCAGTCGGACACGTCGACCTCGTCCGGCAGCCCGCCGCCGCCCTGGAGGAAGCGATCGGCGCGGGCGAGCGCGACGACGCGCTCGACGTCGGGGCGATCCTCTCCGCGCGCAGCGAGGAACAGCGCGGCGCGCGCGGGGCCGGCGTCGCGATCGAGCAGGTCGAGGAAGCCGTCGAACTCCTGCGCGACGATGCGCGCGGCGTGGTGGGCGGCGGCGGCGGCGGGATCGTCGGCCTGGGCGTCGAGCCGGGCGAGCATGCGGCTGGCGAGATTGTTGTCGTAGCGGTGGCGGCTCCAGCTGCCGCCGTCGGGGCGGGTGCCGTGCTCGGTCTGGCCCTGGAGCGCGCGGGCGAGCAGCGTGTCGGCGATGCGATCGCGCGCGAGCAGGTTGGCGCCGTGCCAGCCGAGCGCGAAGCCGGCGCCGGCCGCGCGGCGGCGGAAGGCATAGGCGGAGGCGGCGGACATGCCGACGATGGCGCAGGCGTCGTCGACGGTGTGGCCCTCGGCCACGGCTTCGAGGAAGCGGCGCTGGCGATCGGGCGTCCAGCCGTCGTGGCGGATGCGGGCGGGAGATGCCTCGGGCGCGGGGTGGAGCGCGGCGAACGCCTCGAACAGCGCCGCTTCGGTGGTGTCGTCGGTCACGGGCGGGCCTCCGTCCAGCGGCGGAACTGCGCGGTGGCAGCCCCGCGGGCGGCGACGGGTGCGGGCGCGACCGGCGTGCCGATGCGGCCGGCGTCCAGGTGCGCGGCCCAGCGGCGGCCGGCGGGCGTGTCGGGATCGGGAGCGCGGACGGCGCGGGCGAGCAGCGGGCGCGGCGGCGGGGCGGGCGGGAAAGCGCGGGGCATGGCGTCCTCCTTCAACAGGCGGACCGGCCATCTATCGCAAGTCGGGGGTTGTAGGACAGCGTGCTGTGCGAGGCGTAGCGAAGCTACGACGAGCGTCGACAGCACGCCCGGACGGCGGCGCGGCGAGCGCCGACCGACGCCGCGGCTTTGCCGCGGCGGGAAGGACCCTTAGCCGAGCACCTCGCGAACGGCAGCGCGCGCAATCTCACGCGGGGTCTGGCCGACGGCGAAGAGGCGCCGATGCAGCGGCACGAAGGCGGCGAACGGCTCGTTCGCGGGCGAGGTAATCTGGGTCTGCTGAATGGCTTCGATGAAGTTCATGGTGTTCCTGTTGTGGTTTTCGAGAAAGCGCCGCCCGGAGGGACGGCAGCCGCCGGTTCCTGAGTGCGCCGGATCGCGGCGCGGGATGGGGAAAAGACGGGAGCGGCGCGAAAGTTCCGGATGCGGAACGGGTCAGCGCCTGAAGTTGGATGTGGGGTGTGGGGGACGGGGGTGCAAGGGTGGAGGGGAAACCGCTTGCCGGGCGGGGTGCAGCGGCGCAGCCTGCGATTAGATTGAGGAAGTGCCATGAGCGAGAGCAAGCCCGTTTTGCCGCCAGAGTGGGATGATCCGGACCTGCCGGAGTGGACCGACGAAATGTTCGACGTCGCCGAGTTCCGCATCGGCGACAAGGTGATCCGGCCGGCGACGGGCTACCTCGGCCCGCATGGCGTGGTGCGCGGCCGCCCCCCCGTCGCGGCGTGCGGCCAAGCAGTAGGTTACGCTGCGATGGGCCCGGACGCGATTGAGCGGTTCCGCACCTAGTGGGCCGGAGCGGTAGTGGCGGATGAACAAGGTGCTGCGGAAGGCGGCGGCGTTGGGGGTGAAGTGCCGCCGCCTTCCCCATATTCTACCTGACCTCGTCGCGCGGTGCATCTGATTGTACGGCGCGGCGCTGCCGACGTTGCGCGCTGCGCTGATGCGGTGCGACAAGCGAAAGACGTTTTGTCAGACTAGGGTTAATAGTAAGTTTCTTATCAAACAGGAGAGTCGGGTCCCCACGAAAGGCCCACCTGTTTCTAATCTGGGAAGACTTAGGTCCTTCGCGGAAGAAATTCCCGATTGCGCCCAATCGATAAAGATCACTTAGTACGTCATACAAACCATGCTTTTGCATGAAAGAACGAGCATGTGCGCTAGCCCTTCCAAGCGCAGCCATCCTACTTTCGAACTCATCGAAAAAGAACTCGGTTCGAAAGCCAGAGAAAGCTGTCTCAATCACATCTATTTCTTGCGGAGAGTAGTTAGCGGTGAGTTCATATTTGATCTCATCCCACATAACCGCCGAGAAATCACCTTCGGTATCCAGCAAGGCTCTTTCCGTGAAGCCAACTTCATTTGGAAACTGCTTTTGGACTATCGTTAGGCGCCAAATTAGGTCTCTTGGCTTGTAAAAAGACCTGTCGAGAAGATATTTCTCGATAGAGTGGCCCCTCGTCTCAGCTGGAAAGTACTCCCGGATGATTTCGGCGTCTTGAACCTGACGCATTTCTTCGTCAGACTGCTTTATCTTGCGGGCTACAATTTTGAACAACGGATGATCGAGGTTTCGATTGCCGAAGTGCCACGCCAGCTTCAAGCCCCGATCGTGTACTACGCGGTCGACTTCCTGTCCAAGTGCTCCAAACCCATCTAGCACTTCCGAGCGAACGGCTGCAAGAATGTGAATCGGTATGCCTTCGCTTGAGACAACTTCATTGATCTTGCTAACACTAAAAAGAAGATCGCGCACCATCCTTTGGTCACGATCATACTTTGACTTTTCGTCGTAGAATACTTCGAGCTCGTCAAAAAACAGATAAGCGTAGAAATCACGCGGAAACTGCTTGAGCTCTGCTATTAAGGCTGCGTTTAATGCAGAAAGAGTAGTGAAGCGCTTTTCTTTTGGGTTTCCTGTAAACTCTGCGCCCAGTTTTGCGGAGAAAAAGTCGAAATCTGAGCTAATCTCTACCGAAAGCTTCTCGAGCTTAGGAAGAAAGCCCATAACTTTCTTGAATGCATTGTTCCTAAGTCCGAGAAGTCGCATAAAGTCGGAACAGCATGCCGTAGTGCTCGCGGTTGGATGGCGCTGTACAATTTCTCCGATTTTGTGGAGTATGAACCATGTCCAAGACGTTTTAAAGTCTTGAGAAAACTCCATCTTATTTCGATCGGTTTCGAGCCAAGTTATTCCAACTTGACTCGATAGGCCCTCACGTTTTTCTTCAGGAAGATCTGACTTGAAGAGTACAAACTCCGTTAGTGCTCCATCCCGTCGCTTCATTTCCGCAAGCCAGCGAAGCAAAGAGGTCTTTCCTGTGCCCCGGAAACCCTCTACGAAGTACTGTCTTCGATTGTTAAGCGAAGAAATGTCAACATTCTCTGGGATTAAGAAGGCGTCGTAAAAACTGTTATCGCGATCATCTTGTGGTGTGACGTACTCGAACTTCCCGTCCACCATCCCGAGGTGAATGTTCCGTAATTGTCGCGCCACGCTTCCGTCCCCTATCGCCATCTCTGACAGGAAAGTACCTCAAACGGCTGCATGCGCAACGGCTTTCGGAACCTCACCCTCACTCCGCCGCCTGCGCCACCTTCCTGGGCTTCAGCAACGGCGCCAGATACCGCCCCGTATAACTCCGCGGTTCCTTCGCCACCTGCTCGGGCGTGCCTTCGGCGACGATCTCGCCGCCCTTGACGCCGCCCTCGGGCCCCAGGTCTAGGATCCAGTCGGCGGTCTTGATGACGTCGAGGTTGTGCTCGATCACGACCACGGTGTTGCCCTGCTCGACCAGCGCGTGGAGCACTTCCAGGAGCTTGCGCACGTCCTCGAAATGCAGGCCGGTGGTGGGCTCGTCGAGGATGTAGAGGGTGTTGCCGGTGGCGCGGCGGGCGAGCTCCTTGGCGAGCTTGACGCGCTGCGCCTCGCCGCCCGACAGCGTCGTCGCCTGCTGGCCGACCTTGACGTAGCCGAGGCCCACTTCGGCGAGCATCGCCATCTTGTCGCGGATCGGGGGCACCGCCTTGAAGAACTCGTGCGCGTCCTCGACCGTCATGTCGAGCACGTCGGCGATGGACTTGCCCTTGAACTTCACCTCCAGCGTCTCGCGGTTGTAGCGGGCGCCGTGGCAGACGTCGCACTCGACATAGACGTCGGGGAGGAAGTGCATCTCGATCTTGAGCACGCCGTCGCCCTGGCACGCCTCGCAGCGGCCGCCCTTGACGTTGAAGGAGAAGCGGCCGGGCTTGTAGCCGCGCGCCTGCGCTTCGGGGAGGCCGGCGAACCAGTCGCGGATCTGGGTGAAGGCGCCGGTGTAGGTGGCCGGGTTCGAGCGCGGGGTGCGGCCGATCGGCGACTGGTCGATGTCGATGACCTTGTCGAGGTGCTGGAGGCCGGTGATCTTGTCGTGCTTGCCCGCGAGCACGCGCGCGCCGTTCAGCTGGCGCGCGGCGGCGGCGAAGAGCGTGTCGATGGTGAAGCTCGACTTGCCCGAGCCCGAGACGCCGGTGATGCAGGTGAAGGTGCCGAGCGGGATCGCGGCGGTGACGCCGGTCAGGTTGTTGGCGGTGGCGTTGTGGACGGTAAGCTTCTTGCCCGTGCCCTTGCGGCGCTTGGCCGGGAGCGGCACCTCGCGGGTGCCGTTGAGATAGTCGGCGGTGACCGAGCCTTCGGTCGCGAGCACCTCCGGCAGCGTACCGGCGGCGACGACCGCGCCGCCGTGGACGCCGGCGCCCGGCCCCATGTCGATCACATAGTCGGCGGTGCGGATCGCGTCCTCGTCATGCTCGACCACCAGCACGGTGTTGCCGAGGTCGCGGAGACGCCGGAGGGTGGCGAGCAGCATGTCGTTGTCGCGCTGATGCAGCCCGATCGAGGGCTCGTCGAGGACGTAGAGGACGCCCGAGAGGCCCGAGCCGATCTGGGAGGCGAGGCGGATGCGCTGGCTCTCGCCGCCCGACAGCGTGCCGGAGGTGCGGTTGAGGTTGAGATAGTCGAGCCCGACGTTGTTGAGGAAGCCGAGGCGCTCGTCGATCTCCTTCAGGATCGCGGTGGCGATGGCGCGGTGCTGGTCGTTCAGCTGGGCGGGGAGCGCCTGGAACCAGGCGAGCGCGTCCACCACCGAGAGGTGGGTGGCGTGGGCGATGTCCTCGCCCGCGACCTTCACCGCCAGCGCCTCGGGCTTCAGCCGGGCGCCGCCGCAGGTCTCGCAGGGGTGGCTGGCCTGGTACTTCGACAGCTCCTCGCGCATCCAGGCGCTCTCGGTCTGGAGCATGCGGCGGTTGAGGTTGCCGAGCACGCCCTCGAACGGCTTCTTGACGTCGTACGACTTCTTGCCGTCGACGAAGGTGAGGGTGACGGGCTTGCCCGCGGTGCCGTGGAGGATGGTGCGCTGGACCTCCGGCGGCAGGTCGGTCCACGGCGTGTCGAGGCTGAAGTCGAACGCGCGCGCGAGGCTGCCGAGCACCTGCAGGTAGTAGGGCGAGGGCGGGTTGGACTTGGCCCAGGGGACGATCGCCCCCTTCTTGATCGTGAGATCGTGGTTGGGAACGACGAGGTCTTCGTCGAACTCGAGCTTTTCGCCCAGGCCGTCGCAGGCCGGGCAGGCGCCTTGGGGGGCGTTGAACGAGAACAGCCGCGGCTCGATCTCGGCAATGGTAAAGCCGGAGACGGGGCAGGCGAAGCGTTCGGAAAAGACGATGCGGTTGGCGGGCACGCCGGCGCCCTTCATCTTGCGGTCGCTCGCCGCCGTCTTCGTCACCCCGGCGGAGGCTGGGGTCTCGTGCGGCGCCTGTTCCGCGCCATCGGGGGAGATCCCAGCCTGCGCTGGGATGACGGGGTTGGGCTGGGTGCCGGCCATCGGCGGCACCACCGCGTCGACCAGGTCGACATAGGCGAGGCCGTCGGCGAGCTTCAGCGCGGTTTCGAAGCTGTCGGCCAGGCGCGTAGCGATGTCGCCGCCGGTCACCAGGCGATCGACCACCACCTCGATGTCATGCTTGTACTTCTTGTCGAGCGCGGGGGCGTCCTCGATCAGATGGACCTCACCATCGATGCGGACGCGCTGGAAGCCGGCCTTCTGCCACTCGGCGAGCTCCTTGCGATACTCGCCCTTGCGCCCGCGCACGACCGGGGCGAGCAGCAGCAGGCGGGTGCCGTCGGGCAGGGCCAGCACGCGATCGACCATCTGGCTGACGGTCTGCGCCGCGATCGGAAGGCCGGTCGCGGGCGAATAGGGGATGCCGATCCGCGCCCACAACAGGCGCATATAGTCGTAGATCTCGGTCACGGTGGCGACCGTGGAGCGCGGGTTGCGGCTGGTCGTCTTCTGCTCGATCGAGATCGCGGGGGAGAGGCCCTCGATATGCTCGACATCGGGCTTCTGCATCATCTCCAGGAACTGGCGCGCATAGGCGGAGAGCGACTCCACGTAGCGGCGCTGCCCCTCTGCATAGATGGTGTCGAAGGCGAGGGAGGACTTGCCCGATCCCGACAGGCCGGTGATCACCGTCAGCGTATCGCGCGGGATGTCGATGTCGACGCCCTTGAGGTTGTGTTCCCGCGCGCCGCGGACGGAGATGTGGGTCAGACTCATGGAGTGCGTTCTACTTCCGTTCTGTGCGGGATGCCAGAGGCGGGAGATAGGAAGCGGGGGAGGCGGTTGCGAGGGTGGGGGGGGCGTCACGCGTTGGGTTGCCTGGCGCACTGAGGCTTCGTACGCTGCGCTCACAACGGCGAAACTCTCACGCAAGTGGAGGAGTGCGGCTGTTTAGACTATCAGGCGGCTGCACTCTGACGGTATGGGATGGTGGTATGAGCGTTGCAAATGCCAAGGCCAGAGCGCGTGGAATCATCTTCAGCAGCGAGGGTTTCATTGCGCACTTCTATTTGGACACGGTAAGTCAGGTAACCGTCGGATATGGCACCATGCTGCCAAATGCCGCATCAACCGCTTCCATAGAGATGCTCGTCGCTCGGACTCAGAAGATCGCGACAGCGAAGGAGAAAGCAGACGAGTGGCAAGCCATCCGCGCTTTGAGTGCCGCTGGGAGCGCCAACAACCTCACGGCGCAGGCATTTCAACGCCACGCCAGTCTCATCATGTTGAGAGGGGAGGCGGAGCGGCTTTTCGACCTGAAGCTGAACGGATTTCTAACGATGTTGCGTGCGAATTATCCAGGATTCGATAAGTTTCCCGAGGATGCGCAGGTCGCCATGCTCGATATGGCGTACAACCTCGGCAATCGTATCCATACCGTCTTCAGGAATTTCACACGTGCTGTGAACCAGCGGGGAGGGCCCGACTGGGTAGCGGTAGCGAAGCAGTCGAACCGTCCGCAACTATCCGCGCAGCGCAACCGTGAAGTATATGATCTTTTTATCGGCGCATCGAAGGTGACCAAACCATGAAGTTGGCGGTACTCGCTCTCGCGAGCCTTTCCTTGCTCGCTTGCCAGCCGGAGGCGTCGCGCAGCGAAGCCGTGGTTGCCGCGAACGACACAGTTGCGGCGACACCGACTGCACCCGCACCGCTTCCTACAGGGACTTGGGGTGCCCGCTCGAAGGGCGCGATCGTAATGGGGGACGCGACCATCGACTCCTCGCGCGTCGTGTTTACGCACGCGGGTACCGCTGCGGTGACGCCGCAGGACGGCTATGTCTCGGTTCAGTGGGAGACGCCTAAGCGCCCCGAGATCCCGCTGTGCGTGGGAGGCGAACTGCCGCAGACCGCGCAGCTTGCGGTGCAAGAGCAGGAGGGGCGGCGCGTGCTGGAGATCGCCTTCTTCCGCGGCACGGCCAAACCGGCGGCGGATCGCGATACGGACGCGACGCTGTGCCAGATCCAGTATTGGGCGGAAGCGGCCGGTTCGGAGTAGCTGGTGGTTGTCGGCGGTAAGGAGGTTCCTTACCTTACTGGCATGATCCACTCGAGGCTGACCAGCAAGGCGCAGACGACCATCCCCCGTGCGGTGCGAACCGCGCTGGGGCTGAAGGAAGGCGACCGCGTCGCCTATGAGATCGAGGGCGATCGGGTGATCCTGACGCGCGCCGATGCGGTAGACGATCCGTTCGCGACCTTCACCGAATGGGCGAGTGCCGCCGACGCGGAGGCCTATGCCAAGCTTTGAACCGGGCACGATCGTGCGGGTGCCGTTTCCCTATACCGACCGGGAGACGCGGCAGCGGCGACCGGCTCTGGTGGTGGCGGGCGACGTGGGCCCGGATGGCGCGTTGCTGTGGGTGCTGATGATTACCAGCGCGGCCAACCGGCGCTGGCCGGATGACGTAGCGATCGAGCAGGGGCATGCCGAGTGCGGCTTGCCGGCACCGTCGCTGGTGCGCACCGCCAAGATCGCGACCATCGAGGCGCGGGTGGCGGATGCGCTGGGACGGCTAGATGATGCGCGGATGGTGGAGGTTCGGACGGTGCTAGCGGAGCGGCTGGCAGCCTGAGAAAATTCGCCGCTTACAGGTCCAGGGATGGTTGAGTCGGCCCTTCTCGGGGATGCAGCTTGCCCGTCATCACCTCCGACACGCGGCCTTGGTTGATTTCCAGAAGTGCTGCGATCTGGTGATGGTACAAGCCTTGAGACTTCAACGCTCGGATTTGCTCTGCCATCTCAAACGTGACTGGCGGTGAAGGTTTGCGCCGCATGATCGACTCCCATCGTTGGGAATCATACTATTAGGCGACTTCCCACTGATTTGCGAGCCTGCGCGCTTTAAACGCACTCTACTGGTTTGAGTAAGAGGAGGCTTGGGCGCCCGCAACCTCTGCGCTCTAGGCGTACGGCCCAAACTGAAGGGCGGAAGGCTCTGCATTTTACAAAGGGGTTGAGCCATACTCCGGGTATGGATCAGTCGCCTGCCCCTCGTACGCCCCCAACCGACGCTATCGCTGCATTCGTGAAAGTGCAGCGCGCCTTCTACGGCTGGAAGCGCGATACGCTGGCCGCGATGGCTGGTGTTTCGATCTCAACCGTTGAGCGCGTCGAGCGGGGTGAGCATGTCCGCACGTCAAGTCTTGAGAAGCTAGCACTTGCACTGAACCAGCCGCCCGAGGCCTTCACCGCCAAGCGGGTGCCTCTGTCCGAAGCGGAGGCACTGGCTGCGTTCGTGCAGAGCTTTTCGTGGATCTTGGACACCGTTCCCGTGAACGTGTCTCCTCTGCGGCATGAGGCTCAGTTGCGTGCCATGGCCGATACTGAGGTCGCCGTCGTTACATCGGACTTGCAGGGCAATGAAGCTGACTGTGCAGTTGAGGATCTGCGTGAGTATCTGGACCTGACGAGCTTCGTCCGCGCCGAGAATGGAGTAGTCTTTCCGAAGCGCGAGCGTTCCTTTTCACTTCGCCGGTTATATAAGGACGTTATCGAGGCGGCGAGGGAGGTCGAGCGCGCTCATAAAGCGGTTTGTTTGATCGGCACTTACGAAGCAAAATCCAGCATGTGTTCTAACGACATCGTCCGCGTTGGGGTGGTTGCTGTTCGGTCACGGGAGAAGAACCCTGCCGCGGGAGCCATCAAGCAAATGATGGCCTTAGCCACCATCGACATGCAAGCGGCTTATGAAGCATTCAGCAAGAGGGGCGACTGATGGATATTCGTTCCTCCGGGAAGCGCTTTATGGATAGCTTCGCTGAAGAAATGGGGCGCTGGTCGGCGCGTGCTTGCGCCGCTGGCATCACGTTGATGCTCGGCCTGCTATTATCTTCTTTAGCGCTCTAGCCTTCTACTCCACCCCCGCATCCCCGGCCGCGACCGCCTTCGCCTGCGTCTCCAGCGTCCGCCCGTCGGCGAACTCCAGCCGCAGCGGCACGCTCGCGCCGGGTGTTACCTTCGCGTCCACGTCGAACAGCATCAGGTGGCGGGCGCCGGGGGCGAGCTTCACCGTCCGGCCGGCGGGAAGGGGGAGGGCTTCGAGCGGGCGCATGGTGGTGGCGGCGCTCGCGCGGCCGGCCATGCCGGGCATCGCTGCGTGGCCCGCGTCCGCCGTCTTCATCGTCTCGTGCAGCTCGGTGCGGGCGGCGGCGGGGGTGGTGACGGCGACCAGCGTCGCATCGGTCTGGCCGCCGACCAGCGTCAGATAGCCCGCCGCCGGGCGACCGGGCACGGCGGGGAGGCGGACCCAGGCGTCGTGCACTTCTAGGTCGGTGGGGCTGCAGGCGGCGAGCAGGGGAAGGGCGAGGAGCGGGGCGGCCCGGCAGACCCGGCGGAGGCGGCCAGCGAGGCGCTGGACGGGGCGGCATTCGGGGTGGCGGGGGGCGGCGGGACGGGCTTGGGCTGCGGACATGGCGGTTCCCCTGGGGCTCGGGCGGGCGGCGGGTCCGCTCCGCTTCGGTTCCCTCGGCGAACGGGATAGGTTCCGCACAATCTTGCGGCAAGCCGAACCCCACCTATATGCGCCAGCGTAACGACGCGTCGCCACCGACGGGGCGCGTTTCCAAGGCTTTGAACTCAACTGCGGGGGCCAACGAGGGAATATGGCTAAAGTAATCGGGATCGATCTGGGCACCACCAACAGCTGCGTGGCAGTGATGGAGGGCGGCAGCCCCAAGGTGATCGAGAATGCGGAAGGCGCGCGCACCACGCCGTCGATCGTCGCCTTCGCCAAGGACGGCGAGCGGCTGATCGGCCAGCCGGCCAAGCGCCAGGCGGTGACGAACCCCGACAATACCGTGTTCGCGGTGAAGCGCCTGATCGGCCGCCGCTTCGACGACCCGATCACCAAGAAGGACACCGAGCTGGTCCCGTACAGCATCGCACGCGGGCCGAACGGCGACGCGTGGGTGAAGGCGGGCGGCGAGGAATATTCGCCGTCGCAGATCAGCGCCTTCACGCTGCAGAAGATGAAGGAGACGGCCGAGAGCTATCTGGGCGAGACCGTCACCCAGGCGGTGATCACGGTGCCGGCGTACTTCAACGACGCGCAGCGCCAGGCGACCAAGGACGCCGGCAAGATTGCGGGTCTCGAAGTGCTGCGCATCATCAACGAGCCGACCGCGGCCGCGCTCGCCTATGGCCTCGATAAGGACAACAACAAGACCATCGCGGTCTATGACCTGGGCGGCGGCACCTTCGACATCTCGGTGCTGGAGATCGGCGACGGCGTGTTCGAGGTGAAGGCCACCAACGGCGACACCTTCCTGGGCGGCGAGGACTTCGATTCGAAGGTCGTGCAGTTCCTGGCCGACGAGTTCAAGAAGGCGGAGGGCATCGACCTTACCAAGGACAAGCTGGCGCTGCAGCGGCTGAAGGAAGCGGCCGAGAAGGCGAAGATCGAGCTCTCCTCGGCGGCGTCGACCGAGGTCAACCTGCCCTTCATCACCGCCGACCAGAACGGGCCGAAGCACCTGGTCAAGACGATCACCCGCGCCGACCTGGAGCGGCTGGTCGAGGAGTTGATCAACCGCACGCTCGAGCCGTGCCGCAAGGCGCTGGCCGATGCCGGCCTGAAGGCGAGCGCGATCGACGAGGTCGTGCTCGTCGGCGGCATGACGCGCATGCCGCGCGTGCGCCAGGTGGTGAAGGACTTCTTCGGCAAGGAGCCGCACACCGGGGTGAACCCGGACGAGGTCGTCGCGATCGGCGCGGCGATCCAGGCGGGCGTGCTGCAGGGCGACGTCAAGGACGTGCTGCTGCTCGACGTGACGCCGCTGTCGCTGGGCATCGAGACGCTGGGCGGGATCATGACCAAGATGATCGACCGCAACACCACCATCCCGACGAAGAAGTCGCAGGTCTATTCGACCGCCGACGACAACCAGGGTGCGGTGACGATCCGCGTGTTCCAGGGCGAGCGCGAGATGGCGCAGGACAACAAGATGCTGGGCCAGTTCGACCTGGTCGGCATTCCGCCGGCGCCGCGCGGCGTGCCGCAGATCGAGGTCACCTTCGACATCGACGCCAACGGCATCGTCAACGTTTCCGCCAAGGACAAGGGCACCGGCAAGGAGCAGCAGATCCGCATCCAGGCCTCCGGCGGCCTGTCGGACAGCGACATCGACCAGATGGTGCGCGACGCCGAGAGCTTCGCCGAGGACGACAAGAAGCGGCGTGCCGCGGCGGAAGCCAAGAACAACGCCGAGAGCCTGATCCACACCACCGAGCGCCAGCTTGCCGACAACGGCGACAAGGTCGACGCGAGCCTGAAGGCCGAGATCGAGGGGGCGGTCGCCGAGGCCAAGACCGCGGTCGAGAGCGGCGACGCCGACCAGATGACCGAGAAGTCGCAGGCGCTCGCGCAGGTGGCGATGAAGCTCGGCCAGGCGATCTACGAGAAGCAGCAGCAGGCCGAAGCGTCGCCCGACGCGCAGGCCGGCGGTGCCGCGGCCGGTGCCGAGGACGTGGTCGACGCGGAATTCTCCGAGGTCGACGACAACAAGGCGTAAGACGATGCCGGGGCGCTCCTGCTTCCACCCTGTCGTCCGGCGGGTGGGCGCGGCGAGCGCCCCGGCCCCTGCGTACCCCCGCGAAGGCGGGGGTCCAGAGCAACAGGCGGCAGCGTTCGTGGCCCTGGACCCCCGCCTGCGCGGGGGTACGGCCGGCGGAATGCGCACCTCCGGCGGCGACCGGCGGCAGATGGAAGCGGCATGACCACCGAAGTCGACTATTACGAGCTGCTCGAATGCGAGCGGACCGCCGACGCGGGGACGATCAAGTCGTCCTATCGCAAGCTGGCGATGAAGTACCATCCGGACCGCAACGCGGGCTGCAAGGATTCGGAGGCCAAGTTCAAGGCCGTATCCGAAGCCTATGAGGTGCTGAAGGACCCGCAGAAGCGCGCGGCCTACGACCGCTACGGCCATGCCGCGTTCCGCCAGGGTGGCGGCGGCGGGGCGGGCCCGCAGGACTTCGGCGGCTTTTCCGACATCTTCGAGAGCGTGTTCGGCGAGTTCATGGGCGGCCGCGGCGGCGGCGGGCGTGCCGGGCCCCGACGGGGCGCGGACCTGCGCTACGACATGGAGATCAGCCTGGACGAGGCGTTCCACGGCAAGGCGACCGAGATCACCGTCGACGTCTCCAGCGCCTGCGGCCCCTGCGGCGGCACCGGCGCCAAGCCGGGCACCGCGGCCAAGACCTGCACCACCTGCGCCGGCCACGGCAAGGTGCGCGCGCAGCAGGGCTTCTTCGTGGTCGAGCGCGCCTGCCCGACCTGCCACGGCGCGGGCCAGGTGATCGCCGATCCGTGCCCGGCGTGCCACGGCGAGGGCCGCGTCGACCAGACCAAGACGCTGTCGGTCAACGTGCCGCCCGGCGTCGACGAGGGCACCCGCATCCGGCTGGCCGGCGAGGGCGAGGCGGGCGCGCGCGGGGCGCCTGCCGGCGACCTCTACATCTTCCTCCACGTCAAGCGCCACGCGCTGTTCGAACGCGACGGCACGACGCTGTATGCGCGCGCGCCGATCAGCTTCACCACCGCGGCGCTGGGCGGGCAGATCGAGATCCCGGGGCTGGACGGCGACGTCCACCCGATCCGCATCCCGGCGGGCATCCAGTCCGGTCGCGAACTGCGCCAGCGCGGTGCCGGCATGCCGGTGCTGCAGGGCCGCGGCCACGGCGACATGGTGGTGCGCGTCGAGGTCGAGACGCCGACGCGGCTCTCGGCCAAGCAGCGCGAACTGCTCGAGGCGTTCCGCGAGACCGAGACCGGCGACGAATGTCCGGAGAGCCAGGGCTTCTTCGCGAAGCTGAAGGCGGCGCTGGGATAAAGCCTTGCGCTCCTGCGCCGGCAGGAGCCCAGGTTGCGGATCGCAGCGCCCGTGACTCTGGGCTCCTGCCGGCGCAGGAGCACGGTAGCGGCAATCCTCGCCCCTGCGAACGCCGTGACGGGCACCGGCTGCAGCGTGATTGCGGCCATCGGTGCGCGTCGATAGGCTCCCCCCAACAGGGGAGCGGAATATGGCAATCTTCCGATGGACGCGCGGCGTGGCGCTGGTGCTTGTCGCGTTGGTCGCGGCCGGAGCAGCGCCGGTGACGGCGCAAGAGGTGCCCGGCGGGCCGGTCACGCCCTATGTCGATCCGGCCAAGGCGTATCTGTTCGCGCACATGACCAAGGAGCGCTACGGCGTGCTCCATTATTCGGTCAGCCTCGACGGGCTGCACTGGACGCGGCTCAACGGCGGCAAGCCGGTGTTCGACGCCTATCACGGCCATGCCTCGATCGCGCGCGGCGGCGACGGGCGCTATTATCTGGTCGGCAACAACAGCGACGAGGATCCGCTGATCCGCTTCTGGGTCTCGGACGACCTGGTGCGCTGGGCGCCGTTCGGCACCTATCGCCCGGACCTGAAGGACATTCCCGGCCATCCCCATGCGCTGCAGCGGATCGGGGCGCCCAAGCTCACCTTCGACACGCCCTCGGGAACGTTCCTGCTGACCTGGCACACGCCCAACGAGAACGGCGACGCGCGGGACCCCGAACGCTATTGGGCGAGCCAGCGCACGCTCTACGTCCGGTCGAAGGACCTGCGGACGTTCGAGGGCAAGCCGCGCCGGCTGTTCAGCTGGGACATGGCGACGATCGACACGGTCTTGCAGCCCGATCCGCGCGGCGGCTACTGCGCGATCGTCAAGGATGAGCGCTATCCGTCGTACCAGTGGACCACCGGCAAGACGATCCGGATGAGCTGCGCGGCGCAGCTGCTGGGCCCCTATCCGCTGCCCGGCGCGCCGCTGAGCCCCAATTTCCGCGAGGCGCCGACGCTGGTGCGCGCGCCCAACGGGCTCGATTGGCTGCTTTATTACGAGCAATATGCCGGCACGAGCTATGGCCTGTCGATGGCGCCGACGCTGCAGGGGCCGTGGTACCAGGTGTCGGGCAACACCGGCGTCGCCGCGTGGAACCGGTTCGAGATGCCGGCGGGGGTGCGGCACGGATCGATGCTGGAGATCAGCCGCCAAGCGTATGACGCGCTGCGGGCCGCGTTCGACGGCGATTGAGCGTCGAGGCCGGATAGGAGGGCTAGCGGCGGCGTCCCGCCTTCACCAGCGCATAGGCCATGACCCCGCTGATCGCGGCGCCGGCGATCAGCCCGACGAGTGCGCCCCAGCGGGCGAGCTGCGGACCGCCGAGGAGGGCGCCCGCCACTAGGCCGAGCAGCGGCAGGATCAGGAGCGAGAGGCAGCCGAGCGCGACCATCGGCGACACCCTAGCCGCAAACCGCGTTAGACCGCCACCGCATCGGTGCGGCCAGGCGCGCGCGGCCAGGCGCGCGCGGTCAGCGGTCGCGGAGGCGGGCGGCGGCGGCGGCGAGCGTGGCGCGCAGTTTCGCGTCGCCGGCGCTTTCGGTGAAGAACAGGACGACGGTGTCGCCGTGCGCCGCAGCGACCATCGGCGTGAGGATCTGCGTCCCGCGAAAGAAGCGCCGCTCGCCCAGCAACGGGCGGACGCGGGCCGCAGCGACCCTGGCGTCGGCGTAGCGAATCTCGATCACACCGGCGTGGCGCGGCTTGCCGTCGGCCGGGCTGAAGCGGTGGTCGCTGCCACGCAGCGCGCGGGCGCCGTCCAGCACATTGGCGTCCACGCGCTCGCGGAGGAGCTGCCGCAGGTCTGCCGCGCTGTGTTCGCTCGTCGTGAAGGCAGTGGCAGCGTTGGCGAGCGCATAGGCTTCGGCGATCTGCTCGCGCAGCAACGTGGCGGCTCCAACCGCTGCTGTCGCTTCGCTGGCATGCGCGACCGCGCGGCGTTGCGGCGCGAACTCCAAGACGGCACCAAGCGCCAGCGCTCCAGCCGCTATTACGGCAATGTGTCGCGACAACTTCATGGTTCTGCCACCAGTGGCGGTCGAGCCGCACGATCATAGGTAATGATCAGAGAACGCGACCGCGCGATCTGGTGAAGCTGCTCGTCGCGGTTCCTGCCGTTCACGCCAGACAGCGCGATGAGAAGGTCGTTGAAGCGAACGAAGCCGCGCCGACCCATGACTTCAATGCAGCCGATGGACGCGAACAACTCCGTGTCGTTGTCCGGACCGTCGTGGATCAGGAAGTTGCCATAGACCTGCCATCCGCCGTTTTCCGGCGAGTTGGCGCTGTGCACCCGGTACGTCGGGATCCACGCCTTCACGACGTGCGTCTGCTGGTCCGCTAATCCGACTACGTTTGCAGTCCGCCCATCCTTGCAAGAGACACCGAACCGGAACACTTCGAAGTCGGTCGAAACACGGCGGCCGGCGCCGTTCGTCCCGCTCACGGTCATCCGGTAGGTCGGTATCTGAAACGTGCCGAGATGCTGACCCTTGGGGTATGCCCAGGTACTTGCCTTCCCGACTGGTGTTCCCCCGACCTTCAAACTGACTCGCCGCATTGCGTGCTCTGCCCTTGCGAAGGAAGTTTCAGCTGACACCGTAGTTAAACCGGCTGTTCTTTTGCAAGAGATTCGCGAGAATAAGCGCTTCTCGTCGCCCAAGCTCCTGAAGAGCTTTGCAACTTTTCCGAAGGCGTGTGCGCTGTTCCAGCGTGCGACTGTCCGGCGTCTAGAGCTTGGCAAGAAAGTTCGAGCGATGGACAAGTTCATCTTCGGGAGTCGAAACCGTGATGAACAACGAGGCCGGGTCGCCCCGGCCTCGCCTCATGCGCGGGTGTCGCGGCCGTAGACGTCCTTGAGGAAACCCACGCCTTTGGCGGTGGGCGTGGCGGTGAAATAGGTGAGGAACACCGGCACCGCTTGGGGCAGGGGCACGCCCTGTTCCGGCTGCTTGGCGAAGGCGGTGATCGGCTTGCCGAGCAGCCACTTGCCGAGCCCCGGCGCATCCTCCAGCCGGACGCAGCCGTTGCTGAAGTGGCGGTCGGGCTTCTGCATCAGCGCCTTTTCGTTGGTGTCGTGCAGGTAGATGCCCTGGTTGTTCGGGAACATGAACTTGACCCGGCCCATCGAATTGCCGGGGCCGGGCAGCTGGCGCACGCGCAGTTCCTGCGTGCCGTCGGCCACCGCGTGCCAGTCGATCGCCTTGCCATCGAGCTTGGTCGCGTCCGCGCTCCAGTCGGACAGCGCCTCGTAGCGCATGCCCGCCAGCGACTTGCCGCCGAGCACGCGCGGCGCGATCTTCTTCTGCACTAGGTCGGTCGGCACGTTCCAATAGGGGTTGAGGATCGCGTAGCGCACCATGCCCGCGAGCATCGGCGTCTGCGTCTCCGGCGTGCCGACGACGACGCGCATCGTCCCCACCTGCTTGCCGCCCTGGTAGAAAAACAGCCGCGCCGAGGCGGCGTCGACGACGATGTGCCGCGTCCAGGGGCCGGGCAGCAGCCGCGCGCGATCGAGATTGAGGCGCAGCCGCGCGCGGTCCTCGCCGCTCAGCCACTTGTCGGCGGCGAGCTTGCGCAGGCGGACGTACTGCGGGCTCATCCAGCCCATGTCGGCGATGTAGCTGCCGAACTGCTTGGTGAGCACCGCGGCGCGCAGCACGTCGTCCGGGCGGAGCTTGCGCGGCTTCACCTCGTCGTCGAGGTAGGTCATGCCGACGTCGCGCGGGCGGCGGACGTCGGCGACATAGTCGACGAGCGCGCGCGACAGCTCCAGCTCGGCATGGGCGACCGCGGCGGGATCCCCGCCCTTGGCCTGGCGGATCGCCTTGCGCAGCGATTCGGGGCCGTAGCTGCCGGGCTTGAGCCCGTCGAGATCGGCGGACTCGACCATCGCCACGAACGCGTCGGCCTCCGGACCGAGCGTGCCGTCCGCCGCCCAGATCGGCCAGAAGCCGCGGTCGGCGTAGAAGCCCTTCACCTTGCCGCCGGCCTGTTCGCGCAGTTGCACCGCGACCGCGCGGGTGGCGGGGGTCGACTCGGGCGCCTTGGGCTTGGCGGCGGCTTTCCTGGCGGGTGGCTTTTTGGCAGCGGCCTTGCGGACCGGCGCCTTCTTCGCGGCGGCGGCTTTCTTCTGGGCGAACGCGCGCGCGCCGTCGGACCCGGCGAGCCCGGTTCCGACGGCGGCAATCAGCAGCACCAGGGCGGGGATGCGGCAGGACCGCATCCCCGAAGCGAACGGGATCAGCCGCGTTCTCCCAGCGGGGTGGGCGCAGGCGGCGGCGGGGGCGGCGGGGCCGGCGGTGCCAGCGGGTGGTAGATGCCGTCCGCGGTGTAATAGCCGTCGATGATGCCGTCGCCATCGCGATCGGCGGCGACGCTGCCGGAGACGGCGCCCGGCGGGGGCGGCGGCACGGTGGCGACAGGCGGCTTCTTGGCGCAGGCGCCGAGCGACGCAGCGCCGGCGGCCAAGAGAATCATGGAACGGATACGCATCTTCATCCTCCCTTCAAAGGACCGGCCGACGCGTACGTGCGCCGGCCGTGCTGCTCCCCTCGCGAACGAGCGGAGCCCGCAGATGGCTACGCCGCGGCCGAACGAAAGGGGAAGCCTGTGCGCCGGGCGCAGCGGCCAATCGTTGCGCAGGCGCGACGGTGCGACGGTGTTGCAGAGTGGGGGGCGGCCACGGCGGCTCACCGCAGCAGGTGGAGCTCGGCGCCGTGCGGCGGAATCGTGCGGGCGAGGCGGTCGGTGACGGGGGGCAGGGTGGCGCCGGTCCACAGGTCGCGCACCGAGCGGGTGCCGGAAAGCCCCAGGTCCCGCAGCGCGATCGAAACCTCGCGCGGGGCGTCGCCGGTGTTGAACAGGGCGACGTAGCGGCCGGCACCGTCCTGCGGGCGCGCCGACCAGATGCGCGCGCCGTCGGCGACGAAGTGCGGGCGGTTGTCGGTACTCGCCTGGTTGACCGCCAGCACCGCCCGGTTGGTGAGCAGCGCCAGCGTCGGCGCGTCGAGGTGGCGCAGGTCGCCGCCCATGATCAGCGGCGACCGCGCGATCGACCACAGCGTCATCAGCGTGCGCTGCTCGTCGGGGGTGAAGCGGCTGTCGCGCGCGCCCAGCGCCAGCCGGCCGAGCGGCAGCATGTCGGCATCCGGCCAGCTGCCGGGACGCGCCCAGGGGCTCCAGTTCTCCAGCCGGACGAACTGCGCCTCCAGCAGCGGCCATTCGTCCCAGAAATCGTCGCTGATCCGCCACATCTGCGCGTATCGACGGACGTGATCGCCGCGCACGACCGGCGTCTCGCCGGGCGAGAGGCTGAGCACCATCGGCCGGCCGGTGGCGCGGATGGCGTGGTGCGCCGCCTCGATCTCCGGCGCGTGGGCATCGTAGGGGCGGCTCATGTCGTCCATCTTGACGAAGTCGACGCCCCAGTCGGCATAGAGCCGGAAGACGCTGTCGTAATAGGCCTGTGCGCCGGGGCGGCGCATGTCGACGCCGTACATGTCCGGGTTCCACGCGCAGATGCTGGTCCGGTCGGCGATGTCGGCGGCACGGTAGCGCGTGCCCAGGATCGGCAGGTTGCGCTCCACCGCCAGCCGCGGGATGCCGCGCATCAGGTGGATGCCGAACTTCAGCCCCAGCGCGTGCACCGCCGCGGCGAGCGGCGCGAACCCCTTGCCGCCGGCGCTGGAAGGGAAGCGGTTGGGTGCGGGCAGCAGCCGTCCGTGGCCGTCGAGCGTCGGCACCGGCGCGGCGTTGTAGGTGTAGCTCGACGCCTCCGGCTCGTACCACTGGATGTCGACGGTGAAGACGTCGTAGCCGAACGGCAGCAGCCGGTCGGCCAGGATCTGCGCGGTCTCGCGCGCCTGCGCCTCGGTGATGGTGGTGGCGAAGCTGTTCCAGCTGTTCCACCCCATCGGCGGCGTGGGGGCGAGCGTCGCCGGCGCCGCTGCGGCGGGGACGGCGGGCGCGAGCAGCGCGGCGCCTCCGGCCGAGCCCGCCGCCAGCAGCTCGCGTCGATTGATCCGCATCGTCTCGCCTCTCCCGTCGCCAGGCCGCAGCGATAGCAGCGGCGACTACCGCGACCAAGGCGCGGCGCGCGACATTTGCGCTTGGCGGCGGGCGCGGACGATGCGAGCCTGCGCGCGTTTCCGAAGGAGCCTGCCGATGCTCGCCGCACCGTTGATCGCCCTGGCCCTCCAGGCCGCCGCGCCGCCCGCCGAGGCGCCGACGCGCTGGTCGATCCTTACCGAGCCGTGCGCGAGCGCGCGGACGCGGGACGAGGACATCGTGGTGTGCGCCCGCGTCGCGCCGACCCCGCGGCTGCCGCTCCCCGACGAGCGCGGGCCGCCCGACCGGCCGGTGGCCTCCAATCCGGAGCTCACCGGCATCGGCGCGCTGCAGGCGTCGGCGCCGCCGTGCGCGACGCTGTCGGGCGGCTGCCCGAGCGGGATCGACCTGGGCAGCATGGGCGTGGCGCTGGTTCGCGGCGTCGGCAAGCTGATCGATCCGGGCAGCTGCTGCGAGGAGCCGGGCGAGGCGACCAGCGTCGGCCTGCTGGTGCGCGACATCGGCCGCGGCGTGAAGAAGATCGGCCGCAAGAAGGACAAGCGCGAACGGATTCCGATTCCGCTGTAGCGGTTCAGACGGGCCGCACCCTCAGGCGGCTGCGCTCTGCGTCAGCAGGGCGTTGAAGGCTTCGACGGGCATGGGGCGGCCGTAGAGATAGCCTTGGGCGACGGTGCAGCCGCACTTGGCCAGGGCGTCGCCCTGGGCGGGGGTCTCGACGCCCTCGGCGATCACGTCGATGCCGAGCATGCTGCCGAGGAACGCCATCGCGGTCACCACCGCGGCGTCGGCGGTGTCGTCGACGATGTCGCGGATGAAGCTGCGATCGATCTTGATGCGGCTGATCGGGTAGGATTTGAGCACGCTCAGCGAGGCGTAGCCGGTGCCGAAATCGTCGAGCGCGACGCCCGCGCCCTGATCGCGCAGCGCGCGCAGCGGGGCGAGCATCGTCTCGTCCTCGCGCAGGATGATGTTCTCCGTCACCTCGAGCTCGAGCGCGGTGGGCGGCAGGCCGTGGCGGTCGAGCGCGGCGCGGACGCGTTCGGCGATGCCGCCGTCGCGGAACTGCGCGCCGAACAGGTTGATCCCCATCACCAGATGCGGCGCGCGGGCGCGCCAGACGGCGGCCTGGGCGCAGGCGGTCTCCAGCACCCACTGGCCGACGTCGTGCGCGAGCCCGCCCGATTCGAGCGCGGGGAGGAAGGCGCCGGGCGAAAGCAGCCCGCGCTCGGGATGCTGCCAGCGCAGCAGCGCCTCGGCGCCGAGCAGCGCGCGATCGGGCAGGCGCACCTGCGGCTGGTAGTGGAGGCGGAACTGGCCTTGCGCGAGCGCGTCGCGCAGCTCGCCCTCGAACGCGCGGCGGTGGATCGCGGCGCTGCGCAGCTCGGGCGTGTAGAAGCGGTGGCAGTGGCGGCCCTCGCTTTTCGCCTGATACATGGCGAGGTCGGCGGCGGAGAGCAGGTCCTCGGCATCGACGCCGTCGCCGGGAAAGAGCGCGAGCCCGACGCTGGCGCTGACGTGCACCTCCTGGGTCTCCAGCGGCACCGCGGCGGCGACGGCGGCGGCGAGCCGCTCGGCGATGTCCACCGCATGCTCGCGCGGCTCCTCGCCGGTCAGCAGGATCGCGAACTCGTCGCCGCCGAGCCGGGCGACCGTATCGAGCGGGCGGACGCAGTCGAGCAGCCGCGCGGCGATCGTGCGCAGCACCGCGTCGCCCGAGGAATGGCCGAGCGTGTCGTTGACGTCCTTGAACCCGTCCAGGTCGAGCATCAGCAGCGCGAACGGCGTCGCCCGCTCGACCAGCGCGGCGGTGCGGGTGAGCAGCGCGGCACGGTTGGGCAGTTCGGTGAGATGGTCGAGATGCGCCATGCGGAACAGCCGGTCCTCGGTCGCGCGGCGTTCCGACAGGTCGCGCATGATCGCGCCGAAGGCGGCGTGCGGCCCTTCGAACCACATCGACAGCGAGAGCTCGATCGGAAACTCGCGACCGTCGTGGTGCATCGCGGTGAGCTCGACCTTGCGCCCGACCAGCCGCGGCGCCCCGCCGTTCGCGACGCGCAGCAGCCCGCCGTCGTGCCCGCCGCGCATCCGCGGCGGCACGATGATGTCGATGCCGTAGCCCTCGACCTGGTCGGCGGGGAAGCCGAACATCGCCTCTGCCCCGGCGTTCCAGAAGCGGATGCGGCCGTGATGGTCGGCGCAGACGATCGCGTCGGGGGAGGTGGCGGCGATGTTGCGGAAGCGCGACTGGCCGATGCGGCGCGCGAGATCGAGGCGGCGCACCTCCAGTCGGTCCATCACGATGTCGGCGAGGGCGCGCAGATTCTCGGCATCGGCGGCGGTGAAGCGGCTGCGCGGGCGGGTGTCGATCACGCACAGCGTGCCGATCGGATGGCCCTCCGGCGTGCGCAGCGGCGCGCCGGCGTAGAAGCGGATGCCGGGCGGGGCGATCACCAGCGGATTGTCGGCGAAGCGCGCGTCCATCGTCGCGTCGAGCACGACGAACACCTCCTCCTCGGCGAGCGCATGAGCGCAGAACGACACCGCGCGCGACGTCCCATCGAGGTCGGTGCCGACCGCGGCGCGGAAGAACTGCTCGTCCGCGGCGACGAAGGAGACGGTGGCGATCGCGCTGTCGAAGATTCGCGACGCGAGCCGGGTCAGCTCGCCGAGGCCCAGGTCGACCGCGGGATCGAGCGCCTGATACTGGGCGAGCGCCTCCAGGCGTTCATCCTCGTTGGGGAGGAGCGGGGGCAGGCGCATGCGATCTCCGAAAGACCCAGATCGGAGTCGCTATGCGGCGGAATTGTCTAAGTTTTGGTTAGAGCCTGCCGCGGGGCAGGCGCGCGCGGCGGGGCGGCCGGTGGCGCGGGGCGCCGACCGGCCCGTTTCAGCTCAGGCGTCGCCGAACACGCGGGCGAAGATCGTGTCGACGTTCTTGTAGTGGTAGTCGAGGTCGAAGCGCGCCTCGATCTCCTCCGGCGAAAGCGCGGCGGTGACTTCGCCGTCGGCCTTGAGCAGGTCGAGCAGCGACAGCGCGCCGTCCGATTCCCACACCTTCATCGCGTTGCGCTGGACGAGGCGATAGGCGTCCTCGCGGCTCACGCCGGCCTGGGTCAGCGCCAGCAGCACGCGCTGCGAGTGGACCAGCCCGCCCATGCGGTCGAGGTTCTTCTGCATCCGCTCGGGGTAGACGAGCAGCTTGTCCATCACGCCGGTCAGCCGTGCCAGCGCGAAGTCGAGGGTGATGGTCGCGTCCGGGCCGATGTAGCGCTCCACCGAAGAGTGCGAGATGTCGCGCTCGTGCCACAGGGCCACGTTCTCCATCGCCGGGATGGTGGCGCTGCGCACCATGCGGGCGAGGCCGGTCAGGTTCTCGGTCAGCACCGGGTTGCGCTTGTGCGGCATCGCCGACGAGCCCTTCTGCCCGGGCGAGAAATATTCCTCGGCTTCCAGCACCTCGGTGCGCTGGAGGTGGCGGACTTCGGTGGCGAGCCGCTCGATCGACGAGGCGATGACGCCCAGCGTCGCGAAGAACATCGCGTGGCGATCGCGCGGGATCACCTGCGTCGACACCGGCTCGACGACGAGGCCGAGCTTGTCGGCGACGTGCTGCTCGACGCGCGGGTCGATGTTGGCGAAGGTGCCGACCGCGCCCGAGATCGCGCAGGTGGCGACGTCGGCGCGCGCGGCGACGAGGCGGGCGCGGTTGCGGGCGAATTCGGCATAGGCCTCGGCCATCTTGAGGCCGAAGGTCACCGGCTCGGCATGGATGCCGTGGCTGCGGCCGATCGTCGGCGTGAGCTTGTGCTCATAGGCGCGGCGCTTGAGCACCTCGAGCAGCCGGTCGAGATCGGCGAGCAGGATGTCGGAGGCGCGGGCGAGCTGCACCGCCAGACAGGTGTCGAGCACGTCGGACGAGGTCATGCCCTGGTGGAGGAAGCGCGCCTCCGGCCCGGTCCGCTCCGACACATGGGTGAGGAAGGCGATGACGTCGTGCTTGGTCTCCGCCTCGATCGCATCGATGCGGGCGATGTCGAAGGGGCCGGCGGCCTCGTTGGCGGCCCAGATCTTTTCGGCCGCTTCCTTGGGCACCACGCCCAGTTCGGCGAGCGCGTCGGTGGCGTGCGCCTCGATCTCGAACCAGATCGCGAAACGGGTCTCGGGCGACCAGATCGCGGTCATCTCGGGGCGGGCGTAGCGGGGAACCATGCGGGTCTGCCTGTCTGGAGGGTCGGTTGGCCGCCGAATGCCAACGCTTGGCCCCCGAGTCGAGCGGAAAAGCCGATGGGTTGCAGGTTTGGCGGCGGTGGCAGGGTGGTGCATCCCAAGACATCGTGCCTATATCCTGTTCATAACCAGCAGCGTCCCGCCGACTATCCGACGGGTTCGCAAGTACAGAAATGGAGGCTGGAAATGTTGAAGCAGATTCTTCTGGTCGGAGCCATGAGCGTTGCTGCGCCGGCGATGGCGCAGGACATGACGGGTTCGCCCTCCGGGTCGATGGGCTCGCCCCAGACCCAGCCGCAGAGCTTTCCGCCGACGGCGACAACTCAGGGCGCGCCGCAGAGCACGACGCCGAGCACCGCGCAACCCTCCACGGCGACCACCGCGCAGCCGGCGACGCCGACGCAGATCGCCGACATCGTCGAGCAGGAGTTTCCGAAATACTCCGGCGGCAAGGACACGCTGACCCAGACGCAGTTCGGCGCATGGATGGCGTCGCTGCGATCGGCGAGCGATCCCAGCGCGACCGCCGAGAGCCCGGAGATGAAGAGCTGGATCACCCAGGCCTTCGCCCAGGCGGATACAGACAAGTCGAAGTCGGTGTCCAAGGCGGAGCTGACCGCGTTCCTGACCAAGGCGAGCGGCTGACGCAGCGCCGGCCGCGCAAGCGGTCGCCAAGTTTCCGAACTCCGGCCTCCGTCCCCGGGCCGGACCCGGCCGCCGGTTCGTTCCGGCGGCCGTTTTCGTTTGGGGGAGGGGCTCTTTAGTGCTCCCGCGAAGGCGGGAGCCCAGGGCCCCATGCGCCGCGGACGGTTGTTCCGCTTGACCCTGGGTCCCCGCCTGCGCGGGGACACGAGGGTAGGGTATGCCAACTCCTACATCAGCCCCTTGGCGCGCAGGCTCGTGTGGCCGCTGGTGCCGATGATGACGTGGTCGTGGACGGCGATGTCGAGGTGCTTGGCCGCCTGGATGACGATGCGGGTGAGGTCGATGTCGGCGCGGCTGGGGGTGGGGTCGCCGCTCGGGTGGTTGTGGACCAGGATCAGCGCCGCCGAGCCGAGCTCGATCGCGCGGCGGATCACTTCGCGTGCGTAGATCGGCGCCTGGTCGACCGAGCCTTCTGCGACCAACTCGTCGCGGACGAGCATGTTGCGCGCGTTGAGGTGGAGGACGCGCACCCGCTCGATCGTGTGATAGGCCATTTCGGCGTGGAGATAGTCGAGCACCGCCTGCCAGTTGGACAGGACCGGTCGCGCCGCGATCTCGCCCTGCAGCATCCGGATCGCGGCGGCGTGCGCGATCTTGAGCGCGGCGACCGCGGTGTCGCCCATGCCGGGCACCCGCGCGATCGCGCGGGGATCGGCCGAGAGCAGCCCGCCCAGCCCGCCGAACTCGTGGAGCAGCGCCTTCGCCAGTGGCTTGGTGTCGCGGCGCGGGATGGCGAGCGCCAGCAGATATTCGATGAGCTCGTGATCGAGCAGCGCCTCGCCGCCGCCGTCGAGCAGCCGTCCGCGCAGCCGCGCGCGATGGCCGGTGCCGTCGGTGCTCGGTCCATCGGGCGCGGAGGCGTTCATGCAGGGTAGAGGCTAGGCGGTGCAGACGGGCCATGCAATCGCGACGCTTGACCCGCCGGACGGGTATCGTAACGATCGCCGGATGGGAGAATGGTGCACGGCGTGACGTCTGAGACTATCGACACGCCGGATGGCCCCACGCCCGACGGGATTCCGGGGCGGCGGCGCTGGTCGCGCCGCCGGCGCGCCGCGCTGGGGGTGGCGCTCGTCCTGCTGCTGGCGCTGATCGCGCTGTGGCTCGCCCGCCGGCCGATCGCCGACAGCTATGTGCGCCGCGCGCTCGCCGACCGCGGGGTGCCCGCCCGCTACAGGATCGAGGAACTGAGCTTCGGGCGCCAGCGGCTGACCGACGTGGTGATCGGCGACCCGCGCAATCCCGATCTGGTCGCCGACTGGGCCGAGCTGCGCACGCGGGTGACGCTCGCCGGGCCGGAGGTGACGGGGGTGCGCGTCGGCCGGGTGCGGCTGCGCGGGCGGCTGGTCGACGGCACCGTCTCGCTGGGTGCGATCGACAGGCTGCTGCCGGCTCCGTCGGGCAAGCCGTTCGCGCTGCCGGCGCTCGACGCGCGGATCGGCGACGCGCGGATGCGACTGGAGACGCCCGGCGGGGTGGTCGGCCTCAAGCTCAGCGGCAGCGGCCGGCTCGACGACGGCTTCTCGGGCGATCTGGCGGCGGTGTCGGAGCGGCTGGCGGTCGGCAGCGGCTGCGCCGTCGCGAAGCTGCAGGCGGCGGTGGCGATCCGCATCACCGACGCGCGGCCGAGCATCGCCGGACCGGTGCGCGCCGCGTCGCTGGCGTGCGGCGACACGCGGGCCGCGGGGCTCGCGACCCGGCTCGACGTGACGCTCGGCGAGCGGCTCGACCGCTGGCAGGGGAACGCCCAGCTGGCGGTGGCCGATGCCGCCGGGGCGGGCGCGCGGGTGCGTGGGCTCAAAGGCCGCGTCGACTTCACCGGCAGCGCGCGCGACACGCAGGGCAGCGCGTCGCTCGAAAGCGGCGCCTTCGCGGCGGCCGGGGTCGGCGGCGCGGGGCTGGCGATCGACGGCCGCTATCGGATCGGCGCCCGGCAGGCGTTCGCCGGCACCGCCAGTGCAACCGGCGTGGCGCTGCCCGAAGCGATGCTGCGGCAGGTCGCGGAGCTCGGCAGCACGGGTGCGGGATCGCCGGTCGGACCGCTGATGGCGGCGCTCGCCAACGCCGGGGTCGCGGCGGGGCGGCGGTTCGACGCGGCCGCGCAGCTGGACGTCGCCAACGGTGGCGAGGGCGGGCGGCTGCTCGTCCGCCGGCTGAGCGCGGATGCGGCGAGCGGCGCGTCGGTGGTGCTGGCCGGCGAGGGCGTGGCCTATGATTGGCCCGACGGTGCCGCGCGCCTCAACGGCACGCTGACGATCGGCGGCGGCGGATTGCCCGAGGCGGTGGTGCAGCTGGCGCAGGCGCAGCCGGGCGGGGCGGTAACGGGCAGCGCGATCTTGCGGCCTTATGCGGCGGGCGGGGCGCGGCTGGCGCTGACGCCGGTCGCCTTCACCCGCGCCCGCGACGGCAGCACGCGCTTCGACACGCAGGCGACGCTGAGCGGGCCGCTGGGCGACGGGCGGGTCGAGGGCTTGCGCGTGCCGCTGTCGGGCCGCTGGGACGGGCGCGCCGGCGTGGTGGTGAACCCGGAATGCGTCGGCGTCGGCTGGCAGCGGCTGGCGGTGTCGTCGCTGGTGCTCGACGCCGCGCGGCTGCGGCTGTGCCCCACCGGCGGCGCGCTCGTGTCGGTCGGGCGCGGCGGCCTCTCCGGCGGCGCGCGGCTGGGCGCGACGCGGCTGGGCGGCACGCTGGGAAGCACGCCGGTGACGCTGGCGATGCGCGGCGGTCGGTTCGGGCTGGCGGACTTCGGTTTCGCGCTCGACGGAGTCGAGACCCGGCTGGGCGCGGCGGAGCGGGTGAGCCGGCTCGACATCGGCCGGCTGGAGGGGCGGATCGCGGGCGGCGGCGTCGGCGGGCGCTTCGCCGACGGGGCGGGTCAGATCGCCAACGTGCCGCTGCTGCTGTCGGGCGCGGCGGGCGACTGGCGGTTTGCGGGCGGCACGCTGCGGCTGACCGGCGGGCTCAAGGTCGACGACGCGCAGACCGAGTCGCGCCGGTTCGAGACGCTGGCGAGCGACGACGTCGCGCTGACGCTGGCGGGCAACGCCATCGCCGCGACCGGGACGCTCAAGCACCCGGCCAAGGGCGTGACCGTCGCGACGGTGCGGATCGCGCACGAACTCGGCAGCGGCGCGGGCGAGGCCGAGCTGAAGGTGCCGGGCATCGCCTTCGGCCCCGATTTCCAGCCCAACGAACTGACCCCGCTGACCTTCGGCGTGATCGCCGACGTGAAGGGCAGCGTGTCGGGCGAGGGGCGGATCGCGTGGAATGCGCAAGGCGTGACCAGCGGTGGCGTGTTCCGCACCGCCGGCACCGACCTGGCGGCGGCGTTCGGCCCTGCCACCGGCATTTCGGGCGAGGTGCGCTTCACCGACCTGCTGGGGCTGGTGACCGCGCCCAACCAGCTGCTCACCATCGCCGAGGCGAATCCAGGCATCCCGTTCAAGGACGGGCAGCTGCGCTATCGGCTGATCGCGGGTCAGCGCATCCAGATCGAGGGCGGGCGCTGGCCGCTCGCCGGCGGCGAGATGGTGCTGGAGCCGACGGTGCTCGACTTCGCGCCGCAGACCGAACGGCGGATGACCTTCCGCGTCACCGGCGTCGACGCCGGGCTGTTCCTCCAGGAGTTCGCGTTCGAGAACCTCAACGCCAGCGGCACCTTCGACGGGGTGCTGCCGATGGTGTTCGACGCGCGCGGCGGGCGGATCGAGGGCGGGCGGCTGGTCGCGCGCGAGGGCGGCGGCAACCTGGCCTATGTCGGCGAGGTGACGAAGGAGGACATCGGCGTCTGGGGCAATCTGGCGTTCCAGGCGCTGAAGAGCCTCGACTACCGGAACCTGACGATCGAGATGGACGGGCCGCTGGCGGGCGAGATGGTGACCGCGATCCGCTTCGCCGGGGTGAGCCAGGGCGAGGGTACGAGCTCCAACTTCCTGATCCGCCGGCTGGCGCGGCTGCCGTTCGTGTTCAACGTGCGGATCAAGGCGCCCTTCCGCCAGCTGATCGATTCGGTGCAGAGCTATTACGACCCGAGCCGGCTGATTCAGCGCAACCTGCCCGCGCTGATGGACGCGCAGGAAGCGCGCGAGCGGCAGCAGGGCGCGCCAGCGACGGTGCCGCCCGCAGCGGCGACCCCAAAGCCCGTTCAGCCCCCGGTAAGCGAGGATAGGCCATGACCAACAGCGTGAGGCGTGCAGATGCGTAGGTGGATTTCGGCGGCGCTCGGTGCCGCGATCGTGACGGCGAGCGGCGGATGCGTGAACGTGACCGCGCCCGACAAGCCGATCGAGATCAACCTCAACATCAACATCACGCAGGAAGTGGTGTATCGTCTGGACGGAGAGGCGAAGAGCCTGATCCAGCAGAACCCGGGGATATTCTGATGCGCAAGGCAATGAAGTTCGTGTTCGCGGCCGCAGCGGCGGTCGCCGTCACCGGAATCGCGGGCGCCGCCTGGGCGCAGCGCGACCCGGCCTATGAGGCGGCGCGCGCCGCAGGCAAGGTCGGCGAGCAGCCCGACGGCTATCTCGGCATCGTCGGTGACGCCACGCCGGAGCTGCGCGCGCTGGTCGCCAACATCAACATTCAGCGCAAGGCCGCCTATACCCGCGGTGCCGGCAACGGCGCGACGATCGAGCAGTTCGCGTTCGTGTCGGGCTGCAACCTGATCGCCAAGACCAAGCCGGGCGAGAAGTACAAGGGCCCCGACGGCAGCTGGAAGACCCGCGGCGGCGGCGCACCGGAGCGCGACCCGCGCTGCGTTTGAGGGGGGGGCGGGTCGGATACCCGGCCCTCACCCCTCGCGCGCGTCCGCGCGCCAGGCTCGGATGGCCTGGGTGACGGCATCCGCGAACTCGGCCTCGCGGTTGCGGGTCCGGTATGGGGAGGTGCTGATCTTCAGGATCGGCACGCCGTTGTGGATGTCCTGCGCCAGCCGGTCCAGATACGCGCGGCCGCCGCGCGCATAGGCCTGCCGCTCCTGCGCGTTCAGCTCGATCAGCCAGGAATAGCCGAGCGCGCTGTGGTTGCAGTAGGCGTCGAAGAGCAGCGCGTCGCCGGCAGCGAGCAGGAACCAGCTGTAGGGCGCGTGATCGATGACCTGCATGGTGCTCTTCCTGGTGAAGCGTACGCGACCGACGACCGGCTGGCCATTGTCCAGGATGCCACGGCGGGCTGCAACCGGATCGTTAGGACCTGGTCGGACGTCCCCGAACTCCTGCTGTCCTTGAGACCGGCCGTCATCCTGACGAAAGTCAGGATCTCGTGCCGCTGGGGCGACGTTGCGTGACATAACCGGGAGATCCCAGCTTTCGCTGGGATGACGTTTGGGGGAGGCGGGAGTGCCGGAGAGCTTGCCGGGCTGCTTCCGCTCGCCCTCCCCATTGTCGCCGCTGGCGGTAGCTTCTAGGCTTCGCGCCGTCCGGGGCGCAGCCGCCGCGTCGGGCCGCGGGGGAGGGGGCATGGCACCGGCGCAGTTGAGCGTGATCTTCTTTCTGGAGCTGTTCGCGATCGTGGCGGTGGCGCGCGGCGTCGGGTGGCTCGCGCGGCGCTTCCTGGGGCAGCCGCAGGTGGTGGGCGAGATGATCGCCGGCGTGATCCTCGGCCCCTCGCTGTTCGGGCTGCTCGCGCCCGAGCTCCAGGCCGCGCTGTTCCCCAAGGAGGCGCGCGGCATGCTCTACGTCGGCGCGCAGCTCGGCGTCGGGCTCTACATGTTCCTGGTCGGGCTCCAGTTCCGCGGCGATCATTTCCGCCGCCAGGCGGGGAGCGCCGCCGCGGTGTCGCTGTCGGGAATGGCGGCGCCCTTCCTGGTCGCGGTGGCGATCACCCCCCTGCTGCTCGGCGTGCCCGGCCTGTTCGGTGCGGGCGTCACCCCGGTGCAGGCGACGCTGTTCCTGGGCGCGTGCATCGCGATCACCGCGTTCCCGATGCTGGCGCGGATCATCCACGAGCGCGGGCTGGCGGGATCGCCGCTCGGCACGCTGTCGCTGTCGGCGGGCGCGATCGACGATGCTGGCGCGTGGACGGTGCTGGCGGTCGTGCTCGCGACCTTCGGCGACGGGCCGTGGGTGGCGGTGAAGGCGATCGGCGGCGCGATCCTGTTCGCCGCGCTGGTGCTGGGGGCGGGACCTCGACTGCTCGCGCCGCTCGGCCGGCGTGCGGCCGAGCGCGGCGGGATCGGCCAGGGGGAGCTGGCGGTCGCGCTGATGCTGTTTCTGTTCGCCGCCTTCGCGATGGATGCGGTGGGGATGCACGCGGTGTTCGGCGGCTTCCTGCTCGGCACGGTGATGCCGCGGGGTGCCTTTGCCGACGGGCTGCGGCGGCAGCTGGAGCCGATCACGGTGGTGCTGCTGCTGCCGATGTTCTTCGTCTTTTCGGGCCTCAACACCCAGTTGACGCTGGTCGACAACCTGGGCCTGCTGGGGGTGACGCTGGCGATCCTCGCCGCGTCGGTGCTGGCCAAGGGCGGCGCCTGCTGGGTGGCGGCGCGGCTGACGGGGCAGGACAATGCCACCGCGCTGGGCATCGGTGCGCTGATGAACGCGCGCGGGCTGATGGAGCTGATCATCATCAACATCGGCCTGCAGCGCGGCATCATCGGCCCGGCGCTGTTCGCGATCCTGGTGCTGATGGCGATCCTGACCACGCTGATGGCGTCGCCGCTGTTCGAGCTGGTCTATGGCCGGCGTGCTCGACGAGAAGGCGCGCTGGGCACCCTCGTCGAGGAAGAGGGCATCAGCGCGCGCGAGGCGGTCACCGCGCGCTGATTCCGATCACGGCCGGCGGGTGGTACCCTCCGGCTGGACGCGCGGCGCGAACTCCACGAACGCGGTCATCGCCGTCCAGACGGCAAGCGTCGGGATCAGCTTGGGCGGCAGCGTCGTGCCCGCCGGACCGATCAGCGTCACGACCTGCGGCAGGCAGGCGATCCCGAGCGCGGTGTAGAGGAAATAGACGAGCCGCCGCCGGCTCGACGAGATATAGAGGATGCTGATCACGATCGCCGAGCACAGAACCAGCACGAGCGTGAAGCCGGCGGTCTCCAGCGTCTCGGTGCCCGCCAGCACGAAGCCCAGCACCGCCCCGAAGAAGATGTTGATCCCGTTGAGGTTGGCCCGATATTCCGCGTCGGTCATGCGGGCGCCGTCGAACAGATGCCTGGCGAGTTTGCGCACGGCGTGCCTCCCCCCTGTTTCCCGTTGCGCAGCATCGCCCGAAGGCGCTGCCTTGGCAACGCCCCAGCGGTTGCGGGGCCTGTGGCGGCGATGCTGCACCCGTGCCGCGTGAGGCTATGCGAACCTGTTACAAAGGTTGACTTGAAAGCGACCCCTTCCTAAACGGGCGCCGCCTTGGCGGGGTTGCTCGCCGTACATGCGTTCCTTCCCCCGACAGCGATTTTGGAGTGGACGGCGCATGGCGGAAAACGACCCCGGGCAGGACCCCTACGGTACCGAGGATTCGCGCCTCGTGTCGCTCGAACAGCGGCTCAAACAAGCGAATCAGGCGGAAGCCGTGCGGACGGGGCGTGCGAAGGCGGGGGTCGATCGGAACTATTCGCTCGGCAACCGCGTGCTCGCGACGCTCCTCGGGTCTCTTGCTGGCGGCGCGCTGATCGGCTGGTTGCTCGACCGCTGGTTCGGAACGTCCCCGTGGCTCCTGCTCACGCTGCTTGCCCTGGGGGTAGGCGCCGGGTTCAGGAACATCATCAGGATGGCTGGCGAGCGCCCGGAATAACCGGGCGTTCGTCGTATTGGCGGTTGGAAGACACGTGGCGCAAGGCGGATCCAAGATCGACCCGATGCATCAGTTTCTGATCGAACCCGTGTTCGGTCAGGGCTGGAATCTGTTCGGCTACAACATTGCCTTCACCAACTCCGCGCTGTGGATGGTCGCGACGCTGGTCGTGCTGTGGCTGTTCATGCTCGGCGGCATGAAGGGGCAGACCATCCCCGGCCGCTGGCAGATGGCGGTGGAGAGCTTCACCGGCTTCATCGGCGACATGCTGACGGCGAACATCGGGCCGGAGGGCAAGCGCTTCCTGCCGTACGTGTTCTCGCTGTTCATGTTCATCCTGATCGCGAACATCCTGGGCCTGCTGCCGTTCGGCCTGGTCCCGGGCGTCCACCCGTTCACCGTCACCAGCCACCTGACCGTCACCGGCGTGCTGGCGATCATCAGCTTCGCGCTGGTGCTGATCGTCGGCTTCTCGCGCCACGGCCTGCACTTCTTCTCGCTGTTCGTGCCGCACGGCACGCCGTGGTGGCTGCTGTGGCTGATCCCGGTCGTCGAGCTCTTCTCGTTCCTGGTGCGTCCGTTCAGCCTCGGCCTGCGACTGTTCGTCGCGATGACCGCGGGCCACATCCTGCTGAAGGTGCTGGCCGGCTTCGTCATCAACGGTTTGAACGCGGAAGCGCTCTGGGTCGCGCCGCTGGTGGCGATTCCCAGCTTCATCCTGATGATCGGCATCACCCTGCTCGAACTGCTGGTGTGCGCCATCCAGGCTTATGTCTTCGCGCTGTTGACGTCGCTCTACCTGAACGACGCCGTCAACCTGCACTGATCTTTCCACCAACGATTTTTCCAACGGGAGTTTTATCATGGACGCAGAAGCCGCAAAGCTGCTCGGTGCCGGTCTGGCCGCGATCGGTGCGGGCCTTGCCGCCCTCGGTGTGGGCAACGTCTTCGCCAAGTTCCTCGAAGGCGCGCTGCGCAACCCGGGTGCCGCCGACGGCCAGCAGGGCCGCCTGTTCATCGGCTTCGCCGCCGCCGAGCTTCTGGGCCTGCTCGCGTTCGTCGTCGCGGTGCTGCTGATCTTCGTCGCGTAACCTGGCCTTTCGTGACCGGCCTCCGCCTTTAGGGCGGGGGCGGTGACGGAAAGCTCCACGCGAACGGACGGGAACCGCCATGCCGCAAATCGAACAGATCGCTGCGACCTACGCCTCGCAGATCTTCTGGCTCTTGATCGTGTTCGGCCTGATCTATTTCGGGATCGGGCGCGGCATGGTGCCGAGGATCCAGGGCACCGTCGAGAAGCGCGACGCGCAGATCGCCGAGGACCTCGCCGCCGCCACGCGCGCCGGCCAGGAAGCCGACGCGACCGAAGAGGCATGGCGCACCCGCATGGCGGAGGCTCGCCAGGCAGCGCTTGCCGAGACCAACGCCGCCAAGGCGAAGGCCACCGCCGACGCCGCCGACCGCGCCAAGACCGCCAATGCGGCGATGCAGGCCCGGCTCGCCGCGGCCGAGGCCGAGGTCGACCAAGCGCGGGCCAGCGCGCTCGCCAGCCTGGAAGCCGTCGCGGCCGATGCCGCACAGGGAATCGTCGCCAAGCTGGCCGGGATCGAGGTGAGCCGCGACGCCGCCGACGCTGCCGTCCGCAAGGTGGTCGCGCATGGCTAACGCAAACGGATCGAGCATCGTGGCCGAACGACTGGATCATGCCGCGGCGCTGGAGCCGCTGGAAAAGACGCCGATCCGCGGCCGGGACGGGCTGCCGGCCGAGCCGCTGCACGGCACCGCCGTCGCGGACGAGCATCACGCGGTGAGCCCCACCGCCTGGGGCATGGATTCGACCGGCTGGGTCGCCGTCGCGGCGCTGCTGACGATCCTGCTGCTGGTGTGGCGGCGCGCGCACAAGGGCATCGCCGGGACGCTCGACGCCCGGATCGCGACGATCCGCAGCCAGCTCGACGAAGCCAAGCGGCTGCGTGCCGAAGCCGAGGCGCTGAAGGCGGAATACGCCAGCAAGGCGACCGAGGCCGAGGCCGAAGCGGCGGCGATGCGCGAGCACGCCCATGCCGAGGCGGCGGCGATCGTCGCCAAGGCCGAAGCCGACGCCGAGGAACTGACCCAGCGCCGCGCGCGCATGGCCGAGGACCGCATCGCCGCGGCCGAGCGCCAGGCGATCGCCGAGGTGCGTGCCAAGGCGGCCGACGCCGCGACCAAGGCGGCGGCGGTGCTGATCGCCGACCGGCTCGACAGCCAGGGCGACCGCGCGCTGATCGACCGCACCATCGCCGGGCTCGGCACGGGGGCGAGCCGCCCGCACTGATCGCGGGACACGTCCTCGATACCCTGACAAGGGCGCCGCTTCTCGGGTTTCCGGCGGCGCCCTTTTCCGTTTCCAGAGCCCAGGAGAAGTCTTCATGGCCTGGATCATCCTGGGGATCGCCGTCGTCACCGAAATCTGCTGGGCGCTGAGCCTGAAATGGGCGGGGACGCAGGCGACCGTCGCCGCATCGGCGGTGCCGATCGCGCTGTCGTTCGTGAACATGGGGCTGCTGGCGCTGGCGATGCGCGGCATTCCCGCCGGCACCGCCTATGCGGTGTGGACCGGGCTGGGCGCGGTGGGCGTGATCGTCGGCGGCGCGATGCTGTTCGGCGACCGCATCGGACCGATGCAGGCGTTCTTCATGGCGCTGATCGTGATCGGCGTCGTCGGTACCAAGATTTTCGCGCGGGTTTGACCGCGCGCCTCCGTCTCCCTCTATGTACCCCGGCGAAGGCCGGGGCCCAGTTGGGGGAGGGAAGCGAGGGTGCGGAACCTCACGAAGGCCTTCCCGACTGGGCCCCGGCCTTCGCCGGGGTACGGTTGGTCGGCGGTTGGTTGGCTTGCCGGACCTCAATGCTGGCGGGAGCGGGCGGGACTCCCTAGATCGACACGCAATGTCCGAACCCAATTCCCCTACGCGATTCAACGAAGACAAGGCCGCCTATACCGTGCGCGGCGGTGCCGATGCGCCGGACCTGGAGGCGGGGGTCGCGGCGATCCGCAACGTGCTCAAGACGCTGCCGGTGCGGCCCGGCGTCTACCGCATGCACGATGCGCGCGGCGACGTGCTGTATGTCGGCAAGGCGCGCGCGCTGAAGAACCGCGTGGCGAACTATACCCAGGTGTCGCGGCTGTCGAAGCGGCTGCAGCGCATGGTGGCGCAGACGCGGTCGATGACGATCGTCACCACCAACAACGAGGCGGAGGCGCTGCTGCTCGAGGCGCAGCTGATCAAGCGCTACCGCCCGCCGTACAACGTGCTGCTGCGCGACGACAAAAGCTTCCCCTTCATCCTGCTGCGCGCCGACCACGAGTTTCCGCGCATCCAGAAGCATCGCGGCGCCCGGCGGGCGAAGGGCAACTATTACGGCCCGTTCGCAAGCGCGGGGTCGGTGACGCAGACGCTCAACGCGCTCCAGAAGCTGTTCCTGCTGCGCAGCTGCACCGACAGCTTCTTCCGGACGCGCGACCGCCCGTGCCTGCTCCACCAGATCAAGCGCTGCTCGGCGCCCTGTGTCGGGCGGATCGACGAGGCTGGCTATGCCGAGCTGGTGAGCGACGCCAAGGACTTCCTGGCCGGCAAGTCGACCAAGGTGCAGGCGAAGCTGGGCGAGCAGATGACGCTCGCGGCCGAGAACATGGACTTCGAGCTCGCGGCGGTGCTGCGCGACCGGCTGAAGGCGCTGACCTTCATCCAGGGCAGTCAGGCGATCAACGCCGACGGCGTGGGCGACGCAGACGTCTTCGCGCTGGCGTGCCGCGAGGGGACGATCGGCATCCAGGCGTTCTTCATCCGCGGCGGGCAGAACTGGGGCCACCGCAGCTTCTTCCCGCAGCACACCAGCGACGTGCCGGAGGAGGAAGTGCTCGCGAGCTTCCTGATGCAGTTCTACGAGGAGGTGCCGCCGCCGCGGAACGTGTTCGTCGACCGCGACCTCGCCGAGGCCGAGCTGCTGGGCGAGGCGCTGGCCGAGCGCGCCGGGCACAAGGTGGCGCTGTCGGTGCCGCAGCGGGGCCCGCGTCGGCGGCTGCTGGAGCAGGCGACGCGCAACGCGGTCGAGGCACTCGAGCGGCGCAATGCCGAATCGACGACCCAGGCCAAGCTGCTGCGCGAGGTCGCCGACCTGTTCGAGCTGGCCGAGCCGCCCGACCGCATCGAGGTCTACGACAACAGCCATATCCAGGGCACCAATGCGCTGGGCGCGATGGTGGTCGCGGGGCCGGAGGGGTTCCGCAAGGGCCAGTATCGCAAGTTCAACATCCGCAACAAGGAGACGATCCCCGGCGACGACTTCGGCATGATGCGCGAGGTGTTCGCCCGCCGCTTCGGCCGGGCGCAGGCGGAGGACCCCGATCGCGATTCGGGCGAATGGCCCGACCTGGTGCTGATCGACGGCGGCCGCGGGCAGCTGAACGCCGCGCGTGCAGTGCTGGAGGATCTGGGGATCGAGGACGTGTGCCTGGTCGGCGTCGCCAAGGGGCCGCACCACGGCCGCGAAGGGCGCGAGGTGTTCCACCTGATGGACGGGCGCGAGTTCACCCTGCCGGTCAACGCGCCGGTGCTGTTCTACCTCCAGCGGCTGCGCGACGAGGTCCACCGCTTCGCGATCGGCGCGCACCGGCAGAAGCGCGCCAAGGCGATGGGCGCGAGCCCGCTCGACGAGGTGCCGGGCATCGGCCCCGCACGCAAGAAGGCGCTGCTGATGCACTTCGGCACGGCGAAGGCGGTGCGCGGCGCGAGCCTGGCGGACCTGCAGAAGGCGCCGGGCGTGTCGGCGGCGGTCGCGCAGCAGGTGTACGACTTCTACCACGCGCGGTGAGGGGTTCGGTCGGGGTTTCTCGCGTCCAGGTGCGATAAGGCCGGAAATCTGCGGCACCCCGCCCCGTCGTCATGCCAGCGAAGGCTGGCATCCATTCGCGCAACGCTCGCGCTTTCGGCCGGAGCGGCAATGGATCCTGACTTCCGTCAGGATGACGAGGAATCTTGGAGAGCCCTCCCAACCCGTACAAAGCGCAGGGGCGCAGTTGTGCGCCCTCTCAGAAATGCGCCGTATAGCCACCGTCGACCGCGAGCACCTGGCCGGTGACGTAGGACGCCGCGGGAGAGGCGAGGAACAGCACCGGGCCGACGATCTCCTCCGGCTGGCCCCAGCGGCCGAGCGACGTCCGCGTGGCGAGATGCGCGGCGATCGCGGGGTCCGCCACCATCGCGGCGTTTGCCTCGGTCGCGAAGAAGCCGGGCGCGACCGCATTGACGGTGATGCCGCGCGGACCGAGCTCGGCGGCGAGCGCGCGGGTGAGCGCGTCGAGCCCGCCCTTCGACGCGGTGTAGGCGGCGTCCCCGCCGCGCGCGATCTGGCCGGCGATCGAGGTCACGTTGATGATCCGTCCGCCGTCCGCCATGCGCGGTGCGACCAGTCGGGCGAGGTCGAACGGCGCGACGAGGTTGATCTCGAGCATCCGCCGCACCGCCGCCCGGTCGAGCTCGGCGAGCGGCCGCCGGTCGCGGTGGCCGGCGTTGTTGACGAGGATGTCGATCGCGCGGGCGCCGAGCGCGGTGGTGAGGGCGGCGGCGAGGGCCGCGGCGTCGGCCAGGTCGGCGACCAGCGGCTCGGCCGATCCGCCGGCCTCGGCGATGGCGGCGACGAGCGCGTCGAGCGGTTCGGCGCGCCGGCCGTGGAGCAGCACGTGCGCGCCCGCCGCGGCGAGCCCGCGCGTGATCGCGAGCCCCAACCCGCCCGCGGCGCCGGTCACCAGCGCGGTTCTGCCTTCGATCATGGTGGTGTTCCTCGTCCGGTCCCGGCGGGCCATAGCCGGGCGAGGGGCGGGGCCGGAAGGGACTTCGCCTGCGGTGGGACGGGCCGGCTTGCGTTTGGACGACGCCAGAGGGGCGGGGGCGGTGGATCGTCTTCCCCATCCGTCATCCCAGCGGAAGCTGGGATCTCCTGCCGCGGGCGGCGCGCTTGCGGCACGAGATCCCCCGAGTTCACAAACGAAGTGCAACACCAGGTTGAGGTGTTGCGATGGGAACCAGGTACCGACAGCTCTCGTATGCGGAACGGTGTGCGATTGCCCGG